>NZ_JADQAL010000050.1:0-14116 GCF_022129275.1 Psychrobacter sp. Ps3 | reverse complement strand
TTCAGCTGTGAAAAACTCTAACAGCCTTCGCTGTACTTTTTTACTGAGTTTACAATGGGTTATCTTCATAAAAGTAGTCTAGTATAGTGCTTATCTACTACAGCCCCTTTAACTATTATCTACAACTATGACATGAAGAAAAATTTATTAAAGCAGGTTGCTTGTGATATAACAACTAATATTGAGAGGATGGTGAGTTTATAACGCTATATAAGTTGTTAAATTTGTTGTTCAAAATAAAAGCTCTTAATGATTACCCCTTATACGCCTTGAGCTATAAGGGTTTTTTATTACCGAATTACAATGAACTGAACCTGTCAACAGCCCTTCTTTACTAACTTAAACCTTCTATTTTGATATTTAGACTTATCAAGACAGTAGAACCCTCTACCCTTCCAACACATTTATTCTGCCCAGTTTTAGCCCCTTAAGGAAACAATGGCTTTTATTCACAAGTATTAATAAACCATCGTGGTGCATAGCAGCCTATAGGTCTATTTTGGTGCAAAAAAAAGAAGGCTTTTTACTCAATAAAGAACTATAGTGGTGCACTTTTCTATATTTAAGGCTGGCATAGATATTGAAGTAATAAAAATAGTAAAACAGTCAAAGCCATTGATTGACTCACCTTGTTGCTATTTTATTATTGTTGGAGAAGTTTATGTCTTTATTGCCGACCCTTGCTACCGCTACCACACTGAACAGCGCCCCTCGTACCGACTTACGATTGACCTCACGCTTATCTATAGTGGCGCTTGCCGTTGTAGGTAGTTTGAGCCTTGCTGGCTGTCAAAAGCCAGCCGAGACGAGCTCGGAGACGACAGCTAGCGATACCACCACTCAAAGCGCAGCGGCGGCTAATGGTGATACTATTAAAGTCGGTATTTTGCACTCTTTATCAGGGACGATGGCCATCTCTGAAACTTCGCTAAAGGACACCGCGCTAATGACGATTGAGGAGATTAATGCCAACGGCGGGGTACTCGGCAAGCAGTTAGAGCCTGTCGTCGTTGACCCTGCCTCTGACTGGCCGTTATTTGCTGAAAAAGCGCGCCAGCTCCTCACGCAAGATGAAGTAGATGTCATCTTTGGGGGTTGGACCTCAGTGTCGCGTAAGTCGGTATTGCCCGTTGTTGAAGAGCTCAACGGCTTGATGTTTTATCCGGTGCAGTACGAAGGTCAAGAGCAGTCCGAAAACATCTTTTATACTGGTGCTGCGCCCAATCAGCAAGCTATTCCTGCCGTTGAATACTTGATGAGTCCTGAAGGTGGTAGCGCTGAGCGCTTTGTATTATTAGGCACAGATTATGTCTATCCTCGTACCACCAACCAGATACTACGCGCTTTTTTACAGTCTAAAGGCGTTGCCGATAGCGACATTATGGAAGAGTACACGCCATTTGGCTTTAGCAATTATCAAACCATTGTCTCTAATATCAAAAACTTCGCTACGGGCAAAAAGACGGCAGTGATATCAACCATCAACGGCGACTCCAACGTGCCTTTTTATCGCGAGCTTGGTAATCAAGGTATTGACGCCGCTGATATTCCAGTCATGGCATTCTCAGTTGGTGAAGAGGAGCTACGCGGTATCGATACTAGTGCGCTGCAAGGGCACTTAGCGGCATGGAACTACTTTATGTCGGTCAAAAACCCAACCAATAACAACTTTACCAAAAAGTACAAGCAGTATGCGCTCGATAACAACTTACCCAATGCCGAGAATGTCGTCACTAACGACCCTATGGAGGCCACCTACGTCGGTATCAATATGTGGAAGCAGGCGGTGGAGGACGCGGGTAGCACAGATGTGGACAAAGTCCGTATCAGTATGGGCGGTCAGACTTTTTCTGCCCCTTCAGGCTATACGCTAAAGATGGATGCAGAGAACCATCACTTGTGGAAACCGGTCATGATCGGTCAGATTCGCCCCGATGGTCAATTTGATGTGGTCTATAAGACACCCGAGGTTATCCAAGCTTCACCGTGGAGCCAATACATTCCTAAGTAAGGATTATCCTAAGCTTTACTTTCTTATTGGTATCAATATCAGCAAACCTTGATAGTCCCGCCAAGCTATAGGCTAGCTTGGCAGGGTTGGAGGAGTGTTGATTATAAAAAAGGATTCCACTATGTCGCCTTATCCCTCTTTTATATATGACGCGCAGGCTAGCGGCTTTAACAAGGCCTTTAGTGCTGTTAGTCTTAGTCTATCATTTGTGCTTCTTTGCTTAGCATTTATGCTCGCTTTAACCCCGCTTCCCGCTTCGGCTGACGACACCGCAGTAGATAGTCATTCTCCTGCCAATACAGTAGCGACCACCTCTAATCTTGCCAGCGATGATAAGAGTTTGCTTACGCAAAATGCGCAGTCTTTGACTACGCCTGCCACGCTTACCAGTCCAGTTACCAGTCCAATTAACAGTCAGGGCGATGCCATTGAGCAGTTTGTGGCTGCAGACTTTAGTCAGCGCCAAGCGATGCTGGGTCAGTGGCCAGGCTCCGCTGAGAGTCTCGATACGTTAGTTGAGCTGATTGATAATGATGAGCTGTATCAAGGCAACGGTGGGCAAACGTATTTGCTAAACGCTGATGACGAGCTGTTTACCTATCCTGATAGAGATCTGACGGACGAATGGCCAAGCGATCTGGCGCAAGTAACATTGACTAATGCCCTGCGCTCCGCACTGGTGTTTGGGCAAGCAAAAGTGAAGCTGGATTCAGACGATCCGGCGCAGCGCTTGCAAGCGGTGAGTATCCTTGCTGATAACATCGAACAAATAGATCCTGCAATCGTCAGCGCAGCAGCCGTGCGCGAAGATGACGCGGAGGTGAGCGCCGCGCTTAGTACCTTGCAGGCGAGGCTAGATTTTCGCGATGGCGACGTGGCTACCCAAATCGCCGCGCTTGACGTGCTCGCTGACAGCGATAGCCCGCAGGTGTTAATCGATGTCAAACAGGCGTTGGCAAACGACAATCTTGATCCTAATCTTAAGGCGGCGTTGCTGGCGGCTGAAGCAAGTATTGAGCAGCGCATCTCGATCAGCACATGGTCGGGGCATCTGTTCACCGGTCTTAGTACCGCCAGTATCTTACTACTAGCAGCGCTAGGGCTTGCAATTACCTTTGGGCTGCTTGGCGTCATCAATATGGCACATGGCGAGCTGATTATGATTGGCGCGTACGCCACTTATGTGGTGCAAAACCTATTTCAAGCCTATCTGCCTGAGATGGCAAGCTGGTACTTACTCGCCGCGATACCCAGTGCGTTTTTGGTTAGCGCTGTGATCGGTATGGTCATCGAGCGTATCGTGATCCGTCCGCTCTATGGGCGTGAGCTTGAGACCCTACTGGCGACGTTTGGTATCAGTTTAATTTTGATGCAGCTGATACGCATGGTGTTTGGCGCGCAAAACGTTGAGGTCAGCAATGTCTCATGGCTTAGCGGCGCGTATCAAGTGTCCGCAAGCCTTGCCCTTCCCTATAACCGCATTGCTATCATCGGCTTTACGGTCATTATTCTGCTGCTACTGGTATATTTACTTAACAAGACGCGCTTTGGGCTATTTGTACGCGCGGTAACGCAAAATCGGCAGATGGCACGCGCGGTTGGTATCTCCTCTGCGCGCATCGATATGCTGGCCTTTGGGCTTGGCTCGGGGCTGGCAGGATTGGCAGGCTGCGCACTCGCGCAAGTCGGCAACGTCGGACCCAGCTTAGGTCAGACGTATATCATCGACGCGTTCTTAGTTGTCGTCGTCGGCGGTGTCGGTCAAGTATGGGGCGCAGTGCTCGCCTCTTTAGGTTTAGGCGTCAGTGGTACGGTGCTTGAGATTGGTATTGGCGCGGTGCTTGCCAAAATTGTATTACTGGTTCTTGTGATTCTGTTTATTCAGAAGCGGCCACAAGGTTTATTTGCACTAAAAGGCCGTTTTGTTGATTAAGGAGAAGGCTATGAGAATCATCACATTATTATCTGATACCCCGCGCAGCGCTGTATTTATCGGCTTATGCTTTTTGCTATTACTTATCGTACCGTGGCTGCATCTGCTGCCTATCACCTCTCCTTTTCACCTCTCCGCTTACTGGATTACCCTTATTGGTAAGATTATGGCGCTAGCGATGGTGGCGCTGGCCCTAGATTTAGTCTGGGGGTACGCGGGTATTTTGAGCTTAGGGCATGGGCTGTACTTTGCGCTTGGCGGTTATGCCTTTGGTATGTACCTCACGCGCGAGACCGCAGGCGACGGTATCCCTGATTTTATGCGCTTTTTGAGCTGGACTGAGCTGCCGTGGTATTGGGCAGGGACGCAGCACTTTTGGTGGGCGAGCGCTTTGGTGCTATTGGTGCCAGGTATCGTTGCCTTTATCTTTGGCTTCTTTGCTTTTCGCTCAAAAATAAAAGGCGTGTACTTCTCGATTATTACCCAAGCTATGACGTACGCGGCGGCCTTACTGTTCTTTCGTAATGAGACAGGCTTTGGTGGCAACAATGGTTTTACCGGTTTTACCACTCTTTTGGGCTACGACATTACTGCCGCCTCCACGCGTGCTACCTTGTGCTTTGTGACCGCACTGGCACTACTGCTATCTTATGCTGGCCTGCGTTATTTGATGGGTCAGCCTTACGGGCGCGTGCTTGGCGCTATTCGCGATAGTGAAAACCGCTTGCAGTACTTAGGGTATCGCACGCTTTGGTACAAGCTATCGGCATGGGTGCTATCAGCGGTTATCGCTGGTATCGCAGGGGCGCTGTACGTCCCGCAAGTGGGCATCATTAATCCTGGCGAGATGAACCCGATTAACTCCATTGAGATGGCCGTGTGGGTCGCTGCTGGTGGCCGCGGTAATCTTATCGGTGCTATCTTAGGCGCAGGCGTAGTCAACGCGCTCAAGACTTACTTTACCGTCGCCTATCCTGAGGTCTGGCTATTAATACTTGGCAGTCTGTTCGTCGTTGTCACCCTATTTTTACCAAACGGCATTATTGGTCTGCTTGGACGCTTTAAAAAGGAAAAATCTGATGCTCAATAATCATTTATCAACATCGCTTGTCTCTAAGCTGTCTAGCAATTTACCTGATAAAGCGCCTAAGAGGTCGCTAGCTATGACAGCTAAGGCGCTTGATGAATACGACTACGATGACGACCACAACGACGGTTTGAGTCACCCTAAGCCTCGCGGCGCAGACTTTAGCCACGGTATTGCGCTCTATTTAGAGGAAGTGAGCGTCTGGTTTGACTCATTTCGGGCGCTGAACAACTTGTCCTTGTACATCGAAGAAGGAGAGCTGCGCTGTATTATCGGTCCTAATGGCGCGGGCAAAACAACCTTGATGGATGTGATAACCGGTAAAACCCGTCCTACCGAAGGTAGCGTGTTCTTTGGGCAAACCTATAATCTGGCTACTATGTCAACAGAACAAATCGCAGAATCGGGTATCGGGCGCAAGTTTCAAAAACCGACGGTGTTTGAGAACTTTAGCGTGCTCGATAATTTACTGCTTGCCGCGCCCAAGGACAAACGCGTAATGGGCAGTTTGCGCCGTAGGCTTGATGCCGATACTCGAAACACACTTGAGGCGACCCTTGAGCAGATTCGCTTGACAGACAAAACCCGCCTGCCCGCAGGCCTCCTCTCGCATGGGCAAAAGCAGTGGTTGGAGATTGGTATGCTGCTGATGCAAAGTCCTAAGCTTATCTTGCTCGATGAGCCAGTCGCTGGTATGACGGACGCTGAAACCGAGCACACCGCTGAGCTATGTCTGCGCCTCAAACAAAATCATACCTTAATTGTCGTCGAGCACGATATGAGCTTTATTGATGCCATTAGTGAAAAGGTCACGGTACTTGCCCAAGGGGCTATTTTAGCCGAAGGTACTTTAGCTGAGGTGCAAGAAAATGAGGCGGTCATTGAGTCCTATCTTGGACGCTAACGGCTTGACTTTTACTGCTTAAAACCATTTAAACATAGGAGCCTCTATGCTAGACGTTAAGGCAATCAATCAGTACTACGGCGGCAGTCATATTTTGCGTGACGTGTCATTTACTGCGCCGGTTGGCGAGTGCAGTGTAATACTCGGGCGTAACGGCGTTGGCAAAACCACTTTGCTTAAATGTCTGATGGGCATACTCCCAATCAAGTCAGGACAGGTTGTCCTCGATGGTACAGACATCAGTAAGCTCACTCCTGAGCAGCGCGTGCGCGCCGGACTCGCTTACGTGCCCCAAGGGCGCGATATATTCTCAACACTGACGGTAGAGGAAAATATTTTGATCGGTATGGCCAAGTTCTCCCGCAGCAAAGCGGGGCGCGTTCCCAAACACTTATACGACATCTTTCCGGTACTCGATGAGATGAAGCACCGGCGCGGCGGCGATCTGTCAGGAGGTCAGCAGCAGCAGTTGGCAATCGCACGCGCACTGGCCTCAGAGCCGCGCGTGCTGGTACTCGATGAGCCTACCGAAGGCATCCAGCCCTCAATTATCAAGGATATCGGACGGGTCATTAAGGATTTAGGCCATCAAGGGGATATGGCGATTGTACTGGTTGAGCAGTTCTATGAATTTGCAGAGGAGCTGGCGGATAACTACACCGTGCTCTCACGCGGACAAGTGGTCGCTCAGGGCGCAGGAGAGGATATGGCAAACAACCGCATTCAAGAATTGGTAGCCATCTAAAAGCATACTTTTTCAAGAATGCTTTTAAAAGAGCTTTTTTAATAGCATACGTCTCAAAAGGAACATTTTATTTTGACTTGGCAATCTACGCTACATCTTTATTTTGACCATACAGCTGACGCGGCAAAAACTCGGCTGTATCACCGTGCCCATACTGGGGCACTGGTGGTACAACGCGCACTGTATCCTGAGCCTGATCACCAAGCAGGGATTTGTCATATCTATGTGTTATATCCTCCCGCTGGTATCGCGGATGATGACCGCTTAACACTGGAGTACAAGCTAGAGGCCAATAGTCACGCGGTGATTACTACCCCAGGCGCGGGCAAATGGTACGGGCAACGACAGGCGCAGCGCCAAGCGCATTATGGCGAAGCACAAAAATGTAGCAAACCAAGTCAGCCTATAGACAGCAGTAGCAGCACTTTGCTTGATAAGCGCTTATTAAGCGCTACGGTTGAGGCCGTACAACATATCAGCGCCTACCTCGATGACCACGCTATCCTTGAGTGGCTGCCCCAAGAGAGCATTTATTACGATCACTCTGTCTCTAACGCTACTAACCGCTTTTATTTAACCCAAACCGCCAGTTTGCTCATTTGGGATATCGCCGTGTTTGGTCGTCAAGCGTACCGAGAGACTTTTGCTCATGGTCACTATGCCAATCGTTTAGAGATATGGCGAGATAACGTGTTATTGGTCAAAGAGCATACCGCGCAGCAGGCCGATACCCGCTGGTTTACCTCAGCACTCGGGCTAAATAATCAGCATGTGCATGGCTCGTTTTGGGCCATACCCAGCATTGATACCATTGAAGCAGAGCTACAAAACAACCCATTAAAGCTGGGACAGTATTTAGATGAGACGATCAACGAGATACGCAGTCTTATCGATAAACAGTCCCTACCCATTTATTGTACGCACAACTATCAAGGGATCAATTGTCGCTACCTAGGGTCTGATGTACGAGCTTGTTTTGAAGCCTTTTACCAAGCCCGCGAGCTTATCAGGCGCAAATGGTATGCGCTTGAGCCGCATCGACCAAGAATTTGGGACACTTAGTTTTTAACTCTGGCCTATTCTAAAGCGATAGCTTTTGACAATAGACTCTATTGATCAACAGCGATGTGACTAGGGCGTGTCCCTATTTTAAAAATGGTGATAAAAATGAGATAAATTAAAGGCAAACAAGGAAAATAGCGCAGGTAATATCAAGATATTGACCAGCTATTTGACACCGTTTGCCAAAGATTTAGCCATTTTTAGCCCGTTTAGTCCTAAACGCTTGAATTAGGGACACGCCCTAATGTGATAAGTAAATAAACAAATAACATGACCACTCATTATTGAGGCTATTAAGGATAATCCGATGCAACTAACCCCTACCGAAAAAGACAAACTCATGCTATTTACCGCCGGTATGGTCGCTGAACGTCGTAAAGAGCGCGGCGTCAAGCTCAACTATCCAGAAGCCATCGCCTATATCAGTATGCTGCTTATGGAAGGCGCCCGTGATGGCAAGACCGTAGCGCAGCTAATGAGTGAAGGCGCGACTTATCTCTCAACTGATGATGTCATGGACGGTATTGCTGAGATGATTCACGATGTACAAGTCGAAGCCACCTTCCCTGATGGCACCAAACTTGTGACCGTACACAACCCTATTGTCTAGTAAGACCTATAGAACAATGAAGGATGACAAAAATGAGCAAAAATAAAAAGATAAAAGCAGGCGAATATAGAATCAAAGCAGGAGATATGGCCCTAAATGCGGGTCGCTGCGTGCAAAGCGTAGAGGTCGTCAATACAGGTGACCGTCCCATTCAGATCGGCTCGCATTATCATTTCTTTGAGGTCAACGAGGCATTAAGCTTTGATCGAGAACCCACGCTTGGCTACCGTCTCAACATCGTACCCGGAACTGCGGTACGCTTTGAGCCGGGGCAAGCGCGTGAAGTAGAGCTGGTTGCCATCGCAGGTCGTCAGCACATCTATGGTTTTACAGGTAAAGTGATGGGAGCGGCCGATATCAAGAGCACGCCACACACCTCGCAAAAACGAGTGGATAGACGCATCCATGCCGAGCACTTTGGCCCGACCACAGGCGACAAAGTGCGCTTGGCCGATACCGACTTATGGCTTGAAGTGGAGTATGATTTGACCAGCCACATCGACCAGCGTCCTAATACGTGTAGCGTCAGTATCGGTGAGGAGGTGAAGTTTGGCGGCGGCAAGGTCATCCGTGATGGCATGGGCCAATCACAGCTGCTTGGTAGTCAAGTAGCCGACACCATTATCAGCAATGCTTTGATTGTTGACTATACCGGTATTTATAAGGCCGACGTGGCTATCAAAGAGGGTCGCATTAGCGGTATTGGCAAAGCCGGCAACCCTGATATTCAGCCCAATGTGACTCTGCCGATTGGCGCAGCGACTGAGATTATCGCTGGAGAAGGCAAAATCCTAACTGCTGGTGGTATTGACAGCCACATTCACTTTATTGCTCCCCAGCAATGCGAAACGGCCTTGATGTCTGGAGTCACCACCATGCTTGGCGGCGGTACTGGGCCTGCCGAGGGCACTCTAGCCACCACTTGTACGCCAGGCGCTTATCATATTCAAAGTATGCTAAAAGCCAGCGATGCTATTCCTATGAACATTGGGCTGCTTGGTAAAGGTAACGTTAGCTTACCAGAGCCTATTATCGAACAAGTTGCAGCGGGGGCTATCGGTCTAAAACTGCATGAAGACTGGGGCTCAACACCGCAGGCTATTGATAACTGCTTGAGTGTGGCTGATGAGTACGATGTGCAAGTCGCTATCCATACCGATACGTTAAATGAAAGTGGCTATTTGCATAGCACGTTAGCTGCTTTTAAAGAGCGCTGCATCCATACCTTTCATACCGAAGGCGCAGGCGGTGGTCATGCGCCAGATATCCTAAAGGCCATTGGTGAGCCTAATGTCTTGCCGTCGTCAACCAATCCAACGCGTCCTTTTACGGTCAATACCATCGATGAACACCTCGACATGCTTATGGTCTGTCACCACTTAAGCCCAGCCATCGCCGAGGATGTGGCTTTTGCTGAGAGTCGTATCCGCCGCGAGACTATTGCTGCTGAGGACATTTTGCAAGATATGGGCGCCATCTCCATGATGAGCAGCGACTCGCAAGCGATGGGGCGCGTAGGAGAGGTCATTATTCGCACGTGGCAGACCGCTGATAAAATGAAAACGCAGCGTGGTCACTTAGCACCTGACCAAACGGCCAAAACGGAGCAGTCCTCAGAACATATCACCTTAAGTCATACCGACTTTGATAGCGGTAATGATAACTTTCGTATCAAACGCTACCTCTCTAAATACACCATCAATCCCGCTATTACCCACGGTATCAGCGATGAGGTCGGCTCTATTGAAGTTGGCAAATGGGCGGATCTGATTTTATGGTCACCCGCGTTTTTTGGGGTAAAACCGGACAACATTATCAAAGGCGGGTTGATAGCTGCCGCGCCTATGGGCGACCCTAACGCCTCCATTGCTACCCCGCAGCCTGTCCACTATCGCCCTATGTTTGGCAGCTTCCCTAAAACGGTAGCGCAAACTTGTATCACCTTTATGTCGCGTACTGCCTTAGAGAAAGGTGTTGATAAGCAGTTGGGACTAAATAAAGTCATTAAAGCAGTACACAACATTCGTCAAATGCGAAAACAAGATATGAAATTTAACAGCTACTGCCCGATTATGGAAGTCAATCCAGAGACTTATGAGGTGCATGCTGATGGGGAGCTGTTGACCTGTGAGCCTGCTGACTATTTACCAATGGCTCAGCGTTACTTTTTATTCTAAAGGGCTTTTATAGTAATGCTAACTCAGCTCACTAGACATCAACCCCCTATTCCCCTATTTGAACGGACGATAAAGCAATTTATGAAAATATATACACAGCGTCTCGACCCAGCAGCGCTTAGCGCCAAGCAGCAAGCCGTTATTGATGATCAAAAACAGGCACAGCACTTTTTATATCTCGATTTCGATACCCGTCAGCGTAGCCGCTTTAAAGCGCAAACGCAGCAGCAACAAGCCGTCGGTATTGACCTACCGCGCACAGAAACCATCAAAAATGGCAGTGTGCTGGCTAATAATCAAGGCGAATTGATACAGGTGATGGCCGCTAAGCAAGCGTTAATCAAAGTCACCGCTGATAATAGCTTCGATCTTATGAGGGGCGCTTATCATCTAGGTAACCGTCACGTGCCTTTAATGATTACCCCTGACGCCCTGTACTTTGAGCCTGACCACGTGTTAGAGGCGATGCTGGGTCAGCTTGGCCTACATACTCAAGCGGTACAAGCAGCGTTTGAACCAGAAACGGGAGCCTATAAAGGTGAGCACGGGGGACACGCTCACGGTCATGCGCATAGCCATACTTATAGCCATGGACACAGTCACGCTCATCACAGCCATGCTTATGCATATGCTCATACTCACAGCGCTCACAGCGCTCACAGCGCTCAAAGCGGTAACGGACATTCGCATAGCGATGGCAACGCTTATGACTAATCATGATACGCCCTTAGCGCAATCGAGCGCAAACGCGGTAGACGCAATAGACGCGATAACTGCGGTAAACTCTATAGATATAGACGTCACCGGACGTTTGCTTATGCTGGCGTCAAGTAACCTGCCGATCGGTAGTTACACCTATTCACAAGGTATAGAACCAGCTATTGAGTCCGGGCTTATTTGTGACGAGGCCAGTAGCTTGGAGTTTATGAGCGACTATCTAGCACTGGCATTATGTCGTTACGAGCTACCGCTATTGGCGCTTATGATGGCAGCGCTTATGAGTGATGATAACGCCCTTGCTGATGCTTTAGGTGCCGATTACCACGCCAGCCGCGAAAGCAAAGAATTTGTCTATGAGTCGAGCCAACTGGCACTGTCTTTATCGGCTTGGCTTGGTGATGTGCTTGAGCTTGACGTGCCTGATCGTCTGCTTGCTCATGGGTTTTTACCCTTATTTGCGCATATCAGCTCGTATTGGCAACTTGAGCCTGCGCAAGCTATGACTACCTATGCTTTTGGGCAAATTGAGAACATGGTGCTGGCGGCGGTCAAGACTGTACCACTTGGACAAATGGCAGGCCAGCGTATCATCTGGCAGTTGCAGCAGTTATTAAGTGAGCGCATACCGCCCTTAGCGGCTAGCGTTCAGCAAAGCTTTTTGCAGGTGCAAAAACTATCGTTAGCGGCTAACAGCCTAGAGGAGACTAGCATCTTAAAGCTAAACCTGCTTTATCAAGAGCTGCATATGTCAGCTAACTTGCCGAATTTAGCGATACTATCGTGTCAGCATGAAAGACAATATAGCCGCTTGTTTCGCTCTTGAGTGCTAACCCACACTATTTCACTTAACCGCTGTTTTTGCTCAACCGCTATTTTCACTTAGTCACTATTTATTTATACCAAACTTTTAATTACTCACGACTTTATTGAGGATATTTATTTATGGCACTTACACCCAAAGCCGACCATACCCATTCAGAGACTGGCCTATCTCCTCTACGTTTAGGTATTGGCGGTCCCGTTGGCTCAGGAAAAACCGCACTCACGCTAAGATTGTGTCAACGCTTGCGTGATGACGTCAATATGGCAGTGGTGACCAACGACATTTATACCAAAGAAGACTCTGAATTCTTAACGCGTCACGAGGCCATGCCAGCCGAGCGTATTCGCGGTGTCGAAACGGGCGGCTGTCCGCATACTGCTATCCGTGAGGATGCCTCCATCAATTTATCTGCCATCGCTGAACTACAACACCAATTTGCAGGGCTTGAGCTTATTATTATCGAATCTGGCGGCGATAATTTGGCGGCGACCTTTAGCCCTGAATTATCTGATTTAACCCTATATGTCATCGACGTCTCAGCAGGCGATAAAATCCCTCGTAAAGGCGGACCTGGCATTATGAAATCTGACTTACTTATTATCAATAAAACCGACCTTGCCCCCTTAGTAGGCGCCTCACTTGAGGTGATGGCGCGCGATGCCAAAAAGATGCGCGGCGATAAGCCCGTGGTCTTTAGTAACATGAAAACCGGCGAAGGTCTCGATGATATCGTTACCTTTATCCTAGATAAAGGCATGATTAGCGCGGCATAAGGTGCTGCGTATAAATAGATGTTCTACAACCCCCTGACTATAGTCAATCAATATTAAAAGTGGTACAAGGCAGACGAGTGCAAGTACTATAGTAGTAGGCAAAACGAGTCTAACGCTGTAACACTTTAATAGTGGTTCGACTATATATCGACTTATTAAACCATTAAGGACACATCATGAGCACACAAGCTTCAAAAACCATGACTAAAAATAAGACAGCTAAAAATCTAATCGATAAGGCGGCAATGACTCGCACTCTAGCACTGTCATCTTTGTTAACGGGACTGCCAACACTAGTATTTGCTCACCCTGGGCATGGGGTGATGACAGCTGATGGCGCCTTTGGCAACTCAGTACTGTCAGGTATCATGCACCCTTTGACGGGGCTGGATCATCTTGTACTAGCGCTCGGTATGGGCATGCTCTTGACGCAAATGCACAGCTTTAAAAAAGGCTTTGTCTCGTTAAGCTTAGGTTTAGTGGCAGGTTTTGCCCTAAGCTTAAATATGAGCTTGAACAGTACGTTTATTGAGTCCGGCATTGTACTGTCTATCGTCTTACTCACCATGGCACTGATGAGCCGCTACTTTAACCGTGGATTCAATCAAAGCAATGAAGCGTCGGTAAAAACGTGGCATAACTTAGCCATCGCAGGCTTTGGTGCACTCGCTATGCTCCATGGGGCAGCGCACGCTATCGAAGTGCCCGCTAACAGTAGTACAACTGGCTTTTTCATCGGTATGATTATTGCCATGCTTGGTCTGTATACTGTGGGTAGAGGCGTTGCCACTTACCTAAATACTCACTTGCAAGACAGCCTGATGATCCAGCGTGTACTGGCGGTGGTTGGTCTATGCGGCGTGTTGTTTATTTAGTTTTATAAGACATTAGCAGTTTTATTAAACACTTTGCTAAGTATAGACGATTGTCTTTGCCAACTATCAATCAAAATAGAAAAGCGTTTAACTCTATACTTCTCGGAATACACGCAGGTAATGCTAGCTAAAAACTTTTTAGGTTTCCAGTATAGTTGACTCACTATAAAACCGATACAATGCTGCTGGGATACTTGCTTTTAAAATATGGGTTGCGCAGCCTCTGGCTGCGACGACACAGCACGCAAGTAAAATTTATACCAGTAGCACTGGTAATATTAGGGCGTGTTGATTTTATTTCAAATTGACTATAGAAGCCTGTGACCATGCCTGTTAAGCAGCTTTTGAACGCGCTTATGAAAGGTCGCATTATCCATAACGATCACACATTTTTTC
>NZ_JADQAL010000049.1:0-15144 GCF_022129275.1 Psychrobacter sp. Ps3 | reverse complement strand
TATCTGCAAATCGCCTAAAAAATAGTCTCTGTCAGTGCCAAGGTCGAATGTTCAATACGCCCTAATGTTTTAACTTTTTATCACTAACGACTATTTGTCGCTAACAGCTCTGTCACCCTAACCGCTTTGCTCGATGACTTCGTCCGCAAGCTTTTGATACGCTCTAGCGCCCTTTGACCAACGCTCATAAGCCAGCACCGGTATGCCATGCGCAGGCGCTTCTGCCAAACGCACGTTTCTAGGAATATGGGTGCGATACATAATATCACCAAAGTGCGCATCTAGCTCTTGCGACACGTCATTGGCTAAGGTATTACGCGCGTCAAATAAGGTACGCACGACGCCGCGAATATGCAGCTTAGGGTTGAGCTCAGTCAAGCGCTCTATGGTCTGTGATAAATCGGCTAACCCTTCTAGCGCATAGTACTCGCACTGCATCGGGATAATCACTCCGTCTGTCGCCACCAACGCATTCACCGTCAAAAGATTCAGGCTTGGCGCGCAGTCCAGAATAATATAATCGTAGGGCTGGCTTTGCTGATTCGCTTGCTCTGCCACTAAGTCACTCAGTGCTGATTTTAGCAGCTCATGGCTATTGGTCTGACCCATCAGGGTAATATCCATACCAGCCAGCTCACGGTTTGCCGCGATGACATCGAACCCTGCTGGGCTTTTAACAATCGCTTCTTGTAACGACACACCATCAAGCAGCACATCGGCTATGGTTAGTTCAAGCTCGTTTTTATGCAGACCGGTGCCGGTAGTGGCATTGCCCTGCGGATCTAAGTCAATCAGCAAAACATGCTGACGCTTATCGGCTAAGCTTGCGGTCAAGTTCACAGCCGTCGTGGTTTTACCGACGCCGCCTTTTTGATTCGCAATGGCTATGATTTCCATACACTCACTCAATTTATTAGGTCTATTACTGGTATTGATATCAAACTTTTTATTTTAACATAGGGTTAGTACTAAGGCTGCTTGCAGCAAATATTGCCAAGCTTTTGTTTCTAGGCTGTTATTGTTAACCATGTCGCCTTATCTTGATAACGACTGCTTTATCATACACAAAGTGGCGACAGCTTAGACACTTTTATTGCATAATTCAATTAAATGTCGGCTATCCTCCAACCGAGGCACAGCTAGTTTGATAGTTTTTATCTGCCAAGCCGGCTTTAGCGCTGATAATTCATCGGCGCTTGGCGCTTTACCTTTCATTGCACACAGATAGCCTTGCTCGGCTAATCGCGGCTGCGCCACCGATACAAAATCGGTTAAGCTGGCAAAAGCTCGCGAGGTCACTACCTGATATTGTGCTTCGTGCGCTTCAATACGAGCGGCAATAGGCTGCACATTACTCAGACCAAGCTGACTACTGATCTGTCTGATAAAACGGATCTTCTTTTGATTGCTATCGAGCGCGGTGCAGTGGCGTTCAGGCTGACAAATGGCAATAATCACTGCCGGCAAGCCTGCACCCGTACCGATATCTAACAAATCCCCGGCTGGTAAATGCGTTATAATAGCCAAACAATCGATAACGTGTTTGATAAGGGCGTCGACAGGATCAGTGATGGCGGTTAGATTATACGCTTTATTCCACAATAAAAGCTGGTCTAAGTATAATAATAACTGGCGCTGCTGGGTCGCGGATAGTGTTAAAGATAACTGCTCAGTTGACTGCGCCAAGATATCTGCGAGTAGCGGCAACTGCGGGCCAAGCTTTGCAAATCCAGTAGGGTCAATAGTAAGGCTGGCAGATGAGGAAGTGGCAGAAGCTGACATATAACACGTTATCCATTATTTAATTGAACCGATATTTAATTGAACCGATTATTTTATCATGCACCTCAACGCTTGAATAGTTATAGATTGCGTCAATCTTGGTCATCTTATACTATCTACCTTG
Source organism: Psychrobacter sp. Ps3 (assembly GCF_022129275.1). NCBI lineage: Bacteria > Pseudomonadati > Pseudomonadota > Gammaproteobacteria > Moraxellales > Moraxellaceae > Psychrobacter > Psychrobacter sp. Ps3. Next base: position 13,238 of record NZ_JADQAL010000049.1, on the reverse strand, counting down.
TATTGAGTTATGTTAGTCACAGTTACTTTTGCTACTTATCACGTTTATTCCTAGCACTTATCACTTTTACTCCTAACATTGTTTTTTCACCACATTTCTTTTATCTAGATGACTACTATACCCTATGATCAAACCGTCCACTGCTGTTAGCAAACCATCGAAGCTTTCAACTCATACCAATCAGAATGAGGATAAAGCATCAATAGCCTCTCATCCTGTCTTCGCTGCAACCAAGCAGCGCTGCCTGATCGATACCAAGCAATTGAAGCGTTACACTCAAGCTCACCCCTTACCTAATAATACTCGCTGTGCGCCGCCCTTAGATATCGGCTTTGGTCAGCAGCGTGCTATCAAAGCTTTGCAGACGGCAATCGATATCGATGCTAGTGGCTACCATGTTTTTGCCGCGGGCGAAAATGGGCTTGGCAAACGTACCATCATTAGTCGTTTATTGCAGCAAATCGCCGCTCAAAACCCCACGCCTAATGATTGGGTCTATGTGCATAATTTTGCCGATCCGCGTACGCCTTTGTCCTTACATCTGCCAGCAGGACAAGCTAAGCAGTTGCAGCAACAAGTCAATAGCTTATGGCTACAGGCCAAAAAACGCTTAAGTCAGCGCTTTCGTAGCGACTACTATCAAAGCCAGATCGAAGCGATAAAAAATGACGCGCATGAAAAAGAAAGCCATGCTTACGAGGCCTTAAACGCTGAAGGCAAACAATATGACTTAGCTTTGAGTTTTCGCGCCTCGGACAATAAAGCGATGTTTGTGCATCCTAGCCAATTGGCATCAGCAGCTGAGAACCGTACTGATGATGCCCCCAAAAATAACGCTACTGAGCAAAACAGAGCCAATAAAAATACGCAAGCCGATAACGATAAAGGTCACTTCACTCATAAAAACCATATGCAAAAACGCTTCAATCAGCTAACCATTGCCTTAGAGCAATTAGAAGATGAAGCCAATGACACCATTGAAACTCTGCATCACGATATCGCCGAGCGAGCGCTGCAGCCTTTATTCACTGAAGTACGCGAGCAGTTCGCGGACCAATCATCTGTGCTTGATTATCTGCAAGCGCTACTTAACGATATGATCGCGCACGCGCCGCACATCGTCAATGGGGATGATGAAGAGTTTGTCACAGCGCTACTGGCCACCACACCGAGTCGATATGCGGTCAACGTCATGGTCAGTCATCAGCCTAATAGCGGCGCGCCGGTGATATTTGAAGACTTACCGACTCACTTAAACCTACTCGGTCATGTGGAGCAAATCACTCAGTTAGGTACAGTGACGACCGATGTCAGTATGATACGTGCCGGCGCCCTACATCGCGCCAATGGCGGTTATCTACTGCTAGAGGCCAGCCACTTGCTTGAGCATCCTTATGCTTGGCAAGGTCTCAAGCGCGCGCTGCAATCGCGCAAGATCAAGCTCTCAAGTCTTGAGCAAATGCTCACCTTGACCGGTAGCTTATCTTTAGCGCCTGCCCCTATCGATCTCGATGTCAAAGTTATCTTGCTGGGTGAAGCGGATCTATATTACGAGCTGTTAGAGCTAGAGCCGGAGTTTGATGCGGTATTTAAGGTGCGCGCAGACTTTCATGACGACGTCATTCGCAGTCAAGAGCATGAGCTTGCGCTAGTCGCGAAGATGGCTGATATTATCGATCATGCCAATCTGTATCCGTTCGATAGCTACGCACAAGCGGCGCTTTTAGAGCATTTAAGCTTACAAGCAGAAGATCAAAACCGGCTTAGCTTACATAGTGATAGCTTGATCAAGCTGCTACATGAGTCCCATCGTCATGCGCGTTTAGATACCAAGACTTCTACGCAGCAAAGCACGAATCAAACTAATGAAACAATCGTTAGCGCTCAGCATGTCAAGCAAGCCATTAACGATATGGATGAACGCTCAGGCTACCTGCGCGACTTGTACTGGGATGAGTTAAAAAACGGTCAGCAACTGATTCAAACGAAGGGAGTAGCCGTTGGGCAAGTCAATGCGCTAACGGTCGTCAGCTACGCTGATAGTGAGTTTGGCATGCCTGCGCGATTGACGGCGGTGATTCAGCCTAACACTGGAGCAGGAGATATCTTAGATATCGAGCGTGATGTCGATCTAGGCGGCAGCTTACATGCAAAAGGCATGCTGATTATGACCAGCTATCTGCGCGCACTATTTAGCGAACATCATGCGCTGAACTTTAGCGCTTCCTTAGCGTTTGAGCAAAGCTACGCTCATATCGACGGCGATAGTGCTACTGTGAGCGAAGCTTGTGCACTCCTATCAGCACTTGCCAATGTGCCTATCAATCAAGCCTTAGCGATTACCGGCTCGATGAATCAATTAGGCGAAGTACAAGCCGTTGGCGGCATCAACGCCAAGATAGCCGGCTTCTTTGACGCTTGCCGCGAGCAAGCGCTAACAGGAGAGCAAGGGGTGGTCATTCCTATGGCCAATGTCAACCAGCTGATGCTCCGTGACGATATTATTACGGCGGTCAAAGCAGGTCGCTTTTATATCTATGGCGTGCGCACTATCAATGAAGCGCTGACTTTGATGACCGGTCTACCGATTGATACCCTTAATAAAAAAGGTCGCTACCATAAAGACACTTTATTTGGCAAAATTTTAAGGCGCCTTATCTCATGGGACGAAAGTCAAGCAGCGGATGAGCTGATCGAAGACAAAAAATCTGATAAAAAGGCAAAAAAAAAGCGCAAAGCCAAACGCCAAAAAAAGGCAGATAAGCGCCGCGATGAGCTCAGCGAAAAACGTGATCGCGATAATAACAGCTCAAGCCAAGCAAACGATGATTTAGCCTGCAACGATAATGTAGATAGCGATGAGCGATAAGGCGTATCAGATAGTTTAGCATACGCAATCATCCCTAGACGCTAGTCATGTTTTCTGCGATGATAAAACCCTTTGATTATGGCGCGTCAATTCGTATTGCTCTACACAAGCAAAGCAGATTTGATGCTATAGTCGATATTGCACTAGAACTTTGATCTTCAGATATCAAATTTTGATTTTGTTTTGACTTTATATAGGTTATCAGCCAATGACTGCGCAACATACTAAGGCGACTGACACCGATACCATAAAGAATATGGAAAAACCACTGAGCGATTCTGATGCTATGAGTTCAGCTGGCGATCTTGCGGCTGATTCGGCAGCTAGCCGCCATGGTGCCGCTACCACTGCGCGGCAATGGCAAGTATTATCGCAACTACAGCGCAATCGCTGGGTCGGTACGACTCATATTTATGAGCAGCTAAAGTTAGCCGGATTTGATATTAGCTTGCGTACCGTACAGCGCGATCTCAACGCCTTAGCTAAGCGCTTTCCTATTGAGAAAAACAATGCCAATCCGCAAGGCTGGCGCTGGCGTGACGATGCGCCATTACAGAGCTTGCCGCATATGAATCTATCGCAAGCGGTCGCCTTCAACATGGTCGAGGCCAATCTGACCCAGCTGTTGCCGCCCGCTATCTTAGATGAGTTATTTCCTTGGTTTGATCTGGCGCGCCGTCAGCTCAAAAACAGCAAAGTCACCCATTCATGGCTCGACCGCGTGCGTATTGAGCCGGCAACGCAGCCGCTAATCGCGCCGCCTATCGATATAGAAAGTAAAGACAACATCTATCACGCGCTATTTTATCAACAACAAATCAAAGCTCGTTATACGCGTAGCAATAAAAGTGAGGCTAGCGAATATACTCTAAACCCTATTGCCATTATTCAGCGCGGGGTTATTATCTATCTGTTAGCCACGCGTACAGATGACCCTGAGCTCATTATTCGCACCTTTGCGCTGCATCGGTTTGCGAGTGTTGAGATTTTAGAGACCAGTGCGGTAACGCCTGAGGATTTCCTATTAGATAGCTATCTAGATGCTGGCGGTATGGGCTTTAGCCATCCGCTACTGAGCCAGCTACCCGATCATGGCAAGAATACTGCTGTTGAGCTGATCTTTACGAGACGGGCAGGTAAAAGCTTGACCGAAAGCCAGCTCAGTGAAGATCAAACCGTCACTATCAATGATGACGATACTTTGAGCGTGAAAGCGACCGTCAATATGACCTCACAATTGGTCTGGTGGCTGCGCGGCTTTGGTGACGGTTTACTAGCTGCCAAACCTGATCTACTTTATCAAGCGGTCTTAGGAAACAGTCATAATCCACTATAAGCTTTTACCAAACTCATTAGGCTCAAACAAATAATTAAAACCGCCGTTATTGAAGGATACTTATGTCAGCCTCCACCCCTACACTGCCTTTATCAGAGAGCTTAAGCGCTCTTGATTTCGCCACAGATAGATTGTTTTTTGCGATGAATTATCAATTCACGCCGCCAAAAGCGACCGGACTAAAAAAACGCCTCAAACAAAATGACAAAGCTATCGATGTCGATATTGCCTGCGTACTCTATGATGATGATTGTGTCATAGATGATATCGTTTGGTTCAAGCAGCTGCGTGATAAAGCGGAGTCAGTAAGGCATCAAGGCGATAGCCTAAATGGTAAAGATCGCGGTGAGCAGGCTTTATATAATGCGCCCTTAGATCAAGAACAAATCCGCCTATATTTAGATCATATTCCCGCTCATATTCGTCATGTGGCTATGATTGTCCATTCCTACAATCAACAACCGCTTGCCGGCGTAGAAGCCGGTGAAGTGCACTTGAGTGACGACGAATATAACCGAGCTTTTACTGTCGATCTAAAACAGCTGCCGCGTGACTGCTACGGACTTTGGGTCGCAAACTTGCGCCGCGGAGTTGATGACTGGTATCTAACGGTGCAGCAGCTACCTCTAGAAGCTGAAGATATCGAAAAATTAGCGCAGCAAGTCGCCCACGAACTTGCCCGCACGCTACCGATTGCACAGCCAACGGCCACTCCTCTTTAGAGAGCCGTTAGCGTAGTGCCTCTCCGCAGTGCGGGCAGAAGTTTTTTGCTTTAGAGACTTCTTTTTCGCGGCGCTCAAGCTCCTGCTCACGCAGCACTTGTAGCACAATATCTTGCGCCTGCTCGCGATCCAGCCCAAGCTCGCGGCGGATTTTGTCGATCATCGCCTGATTTTGCACCAGATCAAAATCACTTTCAATCAGCTGCTCACGAAAGTCTTGTTCTAGCTCATCACGGCGCTGCGCCAGCTCATTAGCAAGGCCTGTGGCCAAAATACCCGCGGGTAGCGCCGCCAAGCCTACCCCTAAGATGGTAATAATCGCGCCTAATATTTTACCAGCGTTGGTAATCGGTGTGACATCCCCGTAACCTACCGTCGTTAAAGTCACCACCGCCCACCACATCGCTTTAGGTATCGACTCAAACTCTTCTGGCTGGGCGTGATTCTCCACTAAGTAGATACCACTGGACGCTGTCACTATCATAATAATTAAGATAAAAATGACCGCTTGGAACGAGCCTTTTTCCTTACTGATGACCACCAGCAAAATACGCATTGAAGCAAAATAGCGGGTAAGCTTCAAAATACGAAATAAGCGCAGTATCCGCAAGAAGCGCAGATCGATAGTCACAAAGAAGTTTAAGAAAGCTGGCGCAATCGCGATCAAGTCGATCAAGGCTGAGGGACTCTTTAGCCACTCCCAGCGTTGCCGCCAAGTGGTGTTATCAGGTTTTGCCTCGGCCACGCTCCATAACCGCAGTAAATACTCTATCGAAAACACCACGATTGAGAAGTTTTCAAATAACGTAAAATACTCTTGATAAGGGTAATACCACTGGTCAACAGACTCAGCAATCACCGCTGTGACGTTAGCCATGATTAAGAAAATTAGGAAGTAATCAACACTACGGCTAACTAGCGTGTCATGTTCATCGTTTTGCAAAACATTATAGACGAAGAGCCGAGTTTGCCTGATGGGATGAAAGGCCATGCTGATCCTTTTAACAAGAGCGATAGTTAAAACAGTTAAATACAGAGAAGACGTTACGAGGTATAAAGTTTACCACTCTAAGCACATAGCTGGTATGTAGTAAAATGAAATTTATGGCAAATAGTGACTAACTTTATTAGAAGTCCTGAGCTTAAAAAATCTGTTTACACTGATTGATAAGCTTTCAATGTTTATCAAAATTCTAGGGCTTATCAAAATTCTAAGGCTTATCAAACTTACAGTGCTTATCAAAACTGATTTAGCACACGCAATCGTTCATTACTTATAAAGAAAACTCTTTTAGATTAATAGCCCATAATAAATATAAATGAGCGCTAACAGCAAAAGGATAAAAACGACTAACCCTAGTTGTAGCACGCGCTGCTCTATAATTGAGCCGCTATTGCTAGTATCAGATACTAAAGCGAGACCACACTGAGGGCAACTATTACTTGTCTCACTTAAGATTGTCATTGACATCGCTTTGCTACAGCGAAGCGGCGAATTACTACAATAACCTGTCATCTCTCCCTCCTTATCACAAAGCGCTATTAATATTTTATATCCATTCTCTTTTTAACTTTAATATTCATCTAAATCCTTTTGAGACCCATCTATAATCAAAAAACCTTGCTGATATATTTTAATTCACTACTCTTTGTAAGGTTTTTATATTATAATAAACATAAGATAAACACTTTATCTTGTCACTGTAACATAGGATATCAGAACTGGTGTCATCCCTCACTAGTAATTCGCTGATAGTCACTTATTACCTTAAGGATCAAATGATGAAACTACAATCCCTAGTTTTAGCTGCTGCTACTGCCCTGACTATGACTTCCGCCTTTGCCGTACCTGCTGGTACTTGGAGTATCGCTGCCGGTGCTCATATGGTTGACCCAAAAAGCGACAATGGTACTTTGGCTGACGGTGCTTTTTCTGTTGAAGTTGATGACGATATCCGTCCGACGATCAGTGGTGAGTACTTTATCGCCAATAATGTTGGCATTGAGCTACTAGCCGCTATTCCGTTTCATCATGACATCACTTTGACCGATGCAAACGGCGACACAGTTGACGGTAAAACCCAGCACCTACCACCAACGCTATCACTGCAGTATCACTTCGATGGCTATAATATGCCAATGAACCTTAAGCCATTTGTAGGCGTAGGCGTGAACTACACCACTTTCTTTGAAGAAAAGGTTGCTCTTGGCGACTTAGAGCTTGACGACAGCGTAGGCGTTGCCGGTCATGTCGGTCTTGACATTCCATTTGCACCAACAGAAGCCTTCCGTATCGATGCGCGCTACATGGATATCAAAACTGATGCCAAGCTTGACGGTAATGACATCGGCGAAGTAGACATCAGCCCTTGGGTTTATGGCATTGCTTTTGTTAAACAGTTCTAATATCGCTAATAGGTCTTATCACAGACGCTAGAAAAAGCCAGCTTACTTGCTGGCTTTTTTGGGTTTTGCATTTAGATAAACGGTTATCCAAAGCCTATATTAAAAACGACGGGCACAACAAGTATAAAAAAGACCGTCCTTAGACGATCTTTTGATAACATTAATGGTAAATATTAGATAGAAGCTATTTATAACAAAATACGGCGCGGATCCGCTAACAAAGTCGTAATGTAGCGAGTAAATACCGCGGCATCAGCGCCATTGATAACTCGGTGATCATACGATAAAGATAACGGTAAAATCAGACGCGGCTCAAAAGTCTGCTTACTCTCATTCCAGCGCGGCTGCATACTGGCTTCAGACACTCCTAAGATACCGACTTGTGGCCAGTTGACCAGCGGCGTAAATGCCGTACCGCCTAAATTCCCTTGGCTCGAAATCGTAAAGCTTGCGCCTTGCAAGTCTTTAGCGCCAAGCTTCTTATCACGAGCCTTACCTGCCAGCTCGCCAATCTCGATAGCGATTTGTTTGAGACCTTTGTCTTGTACGTTTTTTATCACTGGCACAATAAGCCCGTCATCGGTTGCCACCGCAATGCCCATATTCACCGTTTTACGTAGAATCAGCTGCGTATTATCATCGCTTAAATGACTGTTAAAGCGCGGGTGCTGCGTCAAGGCATAAGCGGTCGCTTTGACAATAAAGGCCAAAATTGTAAAACCAATACCTTCTGCTTTCATACCGCCTTTGAGCTCGCTACGCAGTTTTTCTGTCTCAGTAATATCGGAGAGATCAAATTGCGTGACTTGCGGCAAGTAAGTATTGTAATTGAGCTGGGGAATCGAGACCTTTTGTAGACGACTTAAGTCTTCTATTTCAGTCTCGCCCCAAATCTCTTTATTACTCATATCTGGCAAGCTTGGTAAGCTGCCACGCTCTACACTACCGCTAGTCGTCGCAGCTTTTTGAGTGGTTAGACTCTTTTTGACATAGGCAAATAGATCTTCTTTCAAGATACGATCATTGAGCGCTGAGCCTGATACTTGGGTGATATCTACGCCCAATTGACGCGCCAGCTTACGTACGGCGGGACCGGCATACACCTCAGTAAGCTTCTCATTCACTTGCGCTTCGGTAAGTTTATCGCCAGAGCTTTTAGTCTGACTATCAGTAGTCGTCGACTTACTTGCCGATGGCGCTGCAGCTTGTTTGGGCTCGCCTGTTTTATGCTGCTCTGAGGATGCACTCTCGTTTGCTGATTGCTTAGCTTCTGAGTCCTTTTTAGACGTTTGATTATCAGCAGTCGAACTATCTGAACTATTGGTGTTATCTGCACTACTCCCAACAATCACGATAAAGTCTTGGCCATTGGCGACCATGTCACCTGCTTGCACGAGGATTTTCTCAATAGTACCGGTCTCGGGTGCGGGCACTTCCACCGACGCTTTATCAGACTCAATGAGCAAGATAGAGTCATCGGCGGCAACATTGTCACCTACGCTGACCATAATCTCTGCCACTTGCGCTTCTTCGACGCCTAAGTCTGGCAACGCGTGAGTCGTTGCACGACCATTACTCTCTTCAGGCTCAGAAGTATCAGACTTATCCTTTGTCTGCTCTGCTTTATCGTTATTTGTAGCAGCCACTCCTGTAGACTTACTATTCTCTGTATCCGCTTCAGGCTGTTTTTGCTCATTTTTAGAGCTATCATCAGACTCATCATCTGCGCCGCTATCGGCATCGCTATCGGCATCGCTATCGACCTCGATCAGCACCATGCCTTCGCTCACTTGGTCACCAACATCAACGCTAATTTTGCTGACTTTACCAGCAGCAGAGCTAGGTACTTCCACTGATGCCTTGTCAGACTCTAATAAAATGATATTGTCGTCTTTAGCAATGACATCGCCAACTTCGACCATAATTTCGCTGACTTCGGCGCTCTCGACACCTAAATCGGGGGCTTTAATATCCATCCTAGTTTCTCCTTATTATATCGTCACGTAATTGTGGGCTATTCTTTGATGTCATCATCATTTAGCAATTCGGCGTCGGCTTGATCTTCGGCGCGGCCTTCGCTAGAGATTTCATCATCATCTTCACCGACAAAATCAGGAACAGGATTTGGATTGACGTTATCAGGTGCTGGAGCGTCTGGGAAATGGTCATAATGGGGCTGCTGCTGCCAGGCAGGCGGCTGATCGACTTCTATGCCGAAGCTTGAGATCGCATCTTTGACTAAGCGCATCTCGACCTCGCCCTCGTCTGCTAAGCGCTTGAGCGTCGCCACCACGATATGAGCGGCATCAACGTTAAAGAAGCTACGCAGCTGCTCACGAGTATCTGAGCGACCATAGCCATCGGTACCTAAAGTGATATATGGGCGGTTATCTGGTAGCCATGCTCGAATTTGCTCAGAGTAATTGCGCATATAGTCTGTGGCAGCTACGACGATACCTTCATGCGGCGCTAATTGCTCTGTGACCCAAGGCACGACCTCTTCCTCCATCGGATGCAAGCGGTTGTAGTCATCACAAGCCATACCATCACGAGTCAGCTCATTGAAGCTGGTCACGCTCCAGACGTTTGCGGTGATATTGAACTCATCGTTAAGGATTTGCGCCGCTTTTTGTACTTCGCGCAAAATGACCCCTGAGCCTAATAGCTGCACTTGGCTTGAGCCATTATCTTCGAGCAAGTACATGCCGCGCTTGATGCCTTCCTCTACGCCCTCTGGCATCGCTGGCTGCTCATAGTTTTCGTTCATCAGCGTTAAGTAATAATAGACGCGCTCACCCTCGCCATACATCCGGCGCAGACCATCATGCATAATGACGGCTAGCTCATAACCAAAGCACGGATCGTAGGTCACGCAGTTGGGCACAACGCCAAATAAAATCTGCGAATGGCCATCTTGATGCTGTAAGCCCTCACCATTTAGGGTCGTACGGCCTGCGGTGGCGCCTAATAAGAAGCCTTGCGCTTGACAGTCGCCTGCTGCCCAAGCCAGATCGCCGACACGCTGGAAACCAAACATTGAGTAGTAAATATATAGCGGAATCATCGGCAGCGCATTGACTGAATAGCTGGTCGCCAGCGCAATCCAAGTACTCATCGCACCTGCTTCGTTGATGCCTTCCTCTAACATATGACCATCGATAGCTTCTTTATAACCCATCAGCGCTTCGCTATCCTCTGGCGTGTATTTTTGTCCAGAAGCAGAATAAATCCCTAACTGACGGAACATGCCTTCTAAACCAAAGGTACGCGCTTCATCAGGAACGATAGGCACGACGCGGTCTTGGATATCTTTGTCCTTTAGCATCGCCGATAGCAGACGTACAAACACCATCGTCGTTGATTGCTCTTTACCTTTACTACCCTTAAGCACGCGATCAAAGATAGACAAATCCGGAATATTAAGCGGGATATGACCACTACGGCGGTTAGGCAGATGTCCACCTAGCGCTTCACGGCGACCTTTTAGATACTTCATCTCCGCAGAATCCTCTTCTGGGCGATAAAAAGGCAGCGTCTCTAATTGCTCATCCGTAAACGGCAAATCAAAACGATCACGGAAATACATCAACGACTCATGATCGAGCTTTTTGATCTGATGCGATTTATTGACCGCTTGCGCTTGCGTCGATAAGCCATAGCCTTTGACTGTTTTTACTAGTACAACGGTTGGCTGACCTTTGGTCTTCATCGCCTCACTGAAGGCGGCGTAGACTTTCACCGGATCGTGGCCGCCGCGATTCAAGCGTGAGATATCCTTATCAGATAATTCATTGGCCATCTCTTCAAGCTCAGGATATTTCCCAAAGAACTCTTTACGCACAAAGCTAGGATCGCGCGCCTCATAGAGCTGATATTCGCCATCGACCGCTTCTTCCATACGGTGCTTGAGTACTCCAGTGTCATCTTTGTCGAGTAGATTATCCCACTGGCCGCCCCAAATAACCTTGATAACGTGCCAACCGGCGCCGCGAAATACCGACTCTAGCTCTTGGATGATCTTGCCGTTACCACGTACTGGGCCATCGAGACGCTGCAGATTACAGTTGATGACCCAAATGAGGTTATCAAGCTTCTCGCGGCCAGCAAGAGAGATGGCTCCCAAGCTCTCTGGCTCATCAGTCTCGCCATCCCCTAAGAAAGTCCAAATCTTGCGGCCTTCAAACTCAAGTAAGCCGCGGTTTTCCATGTAACGGTGCACATGCGCATGATAAATCGACATGATGGGGCCCAGACCCATAGACACTGTTGGGAACTGCCAATAATCAGGCATCAAATAAGGATGCGGATAGCTCGACAAGCCTTTGCCGCCAACTTCGCGGCGAAAATTCTCTAGTTGATCCTCACTCAAACGCCCTTCTAAATATGAGCGCGCGTAGATACCGGGCGCGGAGTGACCTTGATAATAGATCATATCACCACCGAAGTGATCATTAGCGGCACGGAAGAAGTGATTAAAACCTGTCTCATACAGCGTAGCACTAGAGGCGAATGTCGCTAAATGCCCACCCAAATCATCATCGTTCTTATTCGCGCGCATCACCATAGCCAGCGCGTTGTAGCGAATGAGCGCCCGAATCTTACGCTCTATGCCCAAATCACCGGGGTACATCGGCTCGTCTTCGACGGCGATACTATTGATATAAGCGGTGTCCAAACGGTTAAATGGCAAGCCCTCTTGTACCGACATGTTATAGAGCGCTTTTAATAAAAACTGGGCACGATCCTTGTCGGCATGCTTAATCACTGATTCAAAAGCATCTAGCCATTCCTGAGTTTCGGTGCTATCGGCATCCTTGTAATAATTCATCTTTACTTGTCCTTTTTATGAGTAGTTCCTGTTTACTACAGGGTTCGTTGTTTTGCTTAAATACTAGGGTAAGACTTATTGGTTATAAAATAAGGTGAAAGCCTGTAATTAAGGCTTCTATATTACTTTATGTATAACCGTTATTCATTAATATAATGAAGAAACAGATAATTTTGCAACTTCCTTATGCTGCTAAAGGGTACTGTCTACAGATTTGAGTTTAAATGCGAGGCTGGCATGAGAGCAATCACAATCTTAAAGTCAGTTTACATACAATCACTGAGCTCTATTATAGGCGCTTGTGAGCTAAATGTTTATGGCTATTAGTAAATACCCATACGTTAGGCATTTTTTAGAAAAATAGCCCATTTGATAATCGCTACTTTGTTAGCTCAGCAAAGCTATCACTATTTACTTTCTTTACTTATATAACTATTCTAAAAAGCATAGTGATACAATAGCTTTTTTACATTAAAGATACTACCCTACTTTTTTTGACAAAATATGACTTCAAGTTGATGAGAAGTGACAAAATTTGTTCACATATCAGACGATATTGGTCATTCTCAGCTTAACAAAGCAGTTTGTTAAATAGTTACCTAGATTTGTCCTAGCTACTCGATTATTAGGCATGGACCCCAGTATTTTTAATTTTCAGACTACTGCAACGCTTACCGTTATTAAGACAAAGATGTTTTTCTAAAGATTTTATAATATTACTTATTAATAGTGGCATGAACATTGCATTTATTATGTTAAATAATCGCTATATAATTGCTCTATCGGATTATTCGACCGTTTATCAGATTTTCATAGATTTTTTATTTTTTTGAAAAGTAATATAAATTTTTTTAATAAACATTTGATTATTGCTTAAGCAATCCATCCTAAAAAGTATACCTTTCGTCGGATAAATATTGTTTCATTCAGTAAATAGTTGAATTATACCTCATTCTAAATATACAGATATTCAATTGAAAATGTTTGTATCACCTACGTAAAAAACATTGAATAAATTAATAGGGGCTGTAGTAGATAAGCACTATGCTAGACTACTTTTATGAAGATAACCCGTTG
>NZ_JADQAL010000007.1:0-96943 GCF_022129275.1 Psychrobacter sp. Ps3 | reverse complement strand
AACAATTTTAGCGATCAGCAGTGCCTATTTGCGAATGTTCAACACGCCCTAGTAATATTTTGCAAATTGTAACCGCATTTTTAGCAAAGTTTGGTAGGCTAATGGTGACTTTATACAAACAAAGTAGGTGTCATGAATTTAGAGTATGCATTAGTAGGCGATATGAGTTGGCAGAGCCAAGCGGATTGGCAAACGCCTGACACGCCATTTATGTCTTTTGCCTTTTGGCAGGCGCTTAGTGATACCGGCGCTATCGGTGAAAAAGCCGGCTGGCTACCGATCTATATCGTGGTTTATGATAGTGGTAAGCACCGTCCTGTTGCGGTGATGCCGGTCTTTGTCAAAGGTCATCACCAAGGCGAGTTTGTGTTTGATTACTCTTGGGCGCAGGCTTACGCGCATTACGGTTTGGATTATTATCCGCGTCTAGTGACGAGCGTGCCTTATACGCCTATTACTGGTCAACGTCTGTGGCTCGCGGCAAACCAAGGTTTAACACCTGAGATAATACAAACTGCTATCAAAGGGGTAGATGATGTTGCGCAGCAGGTCGGGGCGTCTAGCTGGCATTGCTTATTTGCTGAGTCTCAGCTTGCAACTATAACGGCTTCATCAAGCCAAGAGATTGCAGCCGCTATTGATGAGAGCCGGATAGCCTTAGCTGGCGCAGATGATAGACAAGAGCAGCCACCAGAATCAACACAAACAAGTAAAACGTCCTTACCTGTTTTTGAGCGTCAAGGCTGTCAGTTTTTATGGCAAAATCAAAACTTGCTTGCCGATGCTCAGCCTTTCACTGACTTTGATGATTTCTTAGCGACGCTAAGAGCGAAAAAGCGCAAAACTATCCGCGCTGAGCGCCGTAAAGTCACTGAGCAAAATATCGTCTGTGCACGCAAATGCGGTAGCGATATTACTGATAGTGACTGGAAGGCGTTTTATCATTGCTATGTAATGACTTATGCGGTGCGCGGTCAGCAGCCTTATCTGACATTAGACTTTTTTATGGCGCTCGCGCAGAGTATGCCTGAGCACTTGATGCTGGCGCTTGCATACGACAGCGACAACGAGATTATCGCTAGTAGTGTGTTTCTCTATGACAGTCCTAATAGCGAGCATTCAACGCTGTATGGGCGCTATTGGGGCGCGCTTGCCGATTATGACAGCTTACATTTCGAGCTGTGCTACTATCAAGGCGTAGAGTTTGCTATTGAACAAGGTTTGCAGTATTTTGACCCAGGTACGCAAGGCGAGCACAAGCTAGTGCGCGGCTTTATTCCGACCACGACTCACTCCTTACACCGCATTTATGACGAGCGTTTTATTCCGGCGATTAGTAATTTTTGTATAGAAGATAGGCAGCGCATGGCGCAGTATCGTCAGCAAGCGCATCAAGCTCTGCCGTTCAATGCTGATAATATGCCAGTCTTTGATAGTGAGCAATAACTGCCATCCCTTAAACTAGCCTCTATACTTTTTGCCTTTATGCTTTAGTACTGAATACTTGGCTATTGAATACTTGACTATTGAATACTAAGGTACCGAGTGCTGTTTTTTATATCCGTCATGACCTATAATTTTGTTAACTATGCCCAGTCACTCTTTTAATGCTCATACTTCTTCTACTATATCACCGCCGGCAGCGCTATCTTCTTGGCTTAATGCCGAAGGCTCACTGACTGCTATGCTTGAGGCAAAGTCAGGTCAACCGCTGCGAGTAGAGCGCTGTTTTGAAGGCTATCGACGACTGAGCTTGGCGCAAAAAAAGCAGCTCGGCATATCAGTAAAGCAGTACAACAGACCGATACTGGCTTGGGTACGTGAAGTAGAACTATATGGCGATAGTGACCAGCCTTGGGTATGGGCGCAAAGTATTTTTCCGCTACCGAGTCTGCAAGGCTCAGCCAAGCGCTTGCAACAGCTAAAAGGTACGCCCATCGGTTATGTGCTCTTTAAGCGTCGTCAGACGCTACCCAATCAGCGCTTTATTACGCATACTGAACACGGCTGGCAGCGCCAAACCCGCTATGATTGGTACGGTAGAAAGTTATTAATTAGTGAGACCTTTTTGCCAGATTTTTTATCTGGTCTTGATGAGTGCTAGGCGCTGAGTAAACCTCAGCGGTATGGATTTAATAACTGAGAAGATTGAGACCCCACAATGCCTATCAGTTACCTAAATAAGTGACTCATCAACGCCTGCTACTTGGGTACTTTTTTTAGATTTTAAAAAATATCTTATTTACCTAGCGCAAAGTGAGTTTTTGCATTTACCTTATCTGGTTTCATGTTAAACTCAAATCACAGCAAAATTTCAGTAGGATATGACCTGCAAGATGAATGCTGGAATATCGTCATCAAGCATGAGTTTGATTTAGGTGTATCATAAGCCTGCACTCATCGTTTACCCTTCTATTTTTAAACCTTTTTTTATCACTCTTAATAAAAATATGCTATAGGACATAACTATGTTTAAAGATATCTCTATAAAAGAATTTGACCCAAAACTTGCTGAAGCCATGGAAGCTGAAAGCCAGCGTCAAGAGAGCCATATCGAGCTTATCGCTTCAGAGAACTACTGCTCGCAAGCAGTAATGGAAGCACAGGGCTCAGATTTAACCAATAAATATGCTGAAGGCTATCCGGGTAAGCGTTACTATGGCGGCTGTGAGCACGTCGATGTGGTTGAACAGTTGGCTATTGACCGGGCCAAAGAGCTATTTGGCGCAGAGTATGTCAACGTGCAGCCGCATTCAGGTAGCCAAGCCAACTCGGCGGTATTCTTAGCGTTACTGGAAGCGAATGATACGGTGCTCGGCATGAGTCTGGATGCTGGTGGTCACTTGACCCATGGCGCGCATATCAACTTCTCAGGCATCAACTACAACGCCGTACAGTATGGTTTGGTAGAAGAGACGGGCCTTATTGATTATGATGAAGTCGATCGCTTAGCGCGCGAGCATAAGCCCAAGATGATCATCGCAGGTTTTTCTGCCTACTCACAAGTGGTTGATTGGCAGCGCTTCCGCGATATCGCTGATGAAGTCGGCGCTTATTTCTTAGTCGATATGGCACACATCGCAGGCCTTGCTGCTACGGGCGCATATCCAAATCCAGTACCATATGCTGATGTGGTGACTAGTACTACGCATAAAACCTTACGTGGGCCGCGCTCAGGTATCATTATGTCACGCGACGATAAGCTTGCCAAAAAGCTTAATTCTGCGGTCTTCCCAGGCAATCAAGGTGGCCCATTGATGCACGCCATCGCCGGTAAAGCGGTCTGCTTTAAAGAAGCACTCGAAGATAACTTCAAAACTTATCAAGAGCAAGTGGTCAAAAACGCCAAAGCTATGGCAGAAGTAATCATCGATCGCGGCTATGAAATCATCTCTGGCGGTACTGAAAACCATTTAATGCTCATCAGCCTTGTGAAGCAAGAGATGACGGGTAAAGAAGCAGATAAATGGCTTGGTGAGGCTTTTATTACGGTTAATAAAAACGCCGTACCTAACGATCCAAAATCACCGTTTGTCACCTCTGGTATCCGTATTGGTACGCCAGCCTTAACCACTCGCGGCTTCAATGAAGCAGATGTCAAAGAGGTGGCAAACTGGATTTGTGATGTGTTAGATAGCCGCGGTGATGAGCAAGTGATCAGCGATACGCGCGACAAAGTCAAAGCTATCTGTGCCAAAAAGCCAGTTTATGAGAAAAATCAGTAAGACTTGAAAATTATAAAAAGAACCGCTTGGCTTTGGCTGGGCGGTTTTTTTAGCTCTTTTTCCATCCCGTTATTTGATGCATTGCTCTTTGTAGTCTTATAGATATGTCAGTATCCACAAAATCTATGAGCTCTCTTTTATTATTTAGATATTATTATTTAAATACTATTTCAATATAAAGCGTACTACACACTCTTATGAATTACTCCCAACCATCCACAACTGCGGGCGACCAAAATCCCGATATGCATCCTCAATCATACTTTTAAACACCTTAAAGTCCTCCGTGTTTATCTGCTCAATCTCTGTCAAATCCAAACGCAAATGCTCGGCATCGCTATCAGTTAAGCAGTCCCACGCACTATCCCAATTGTGCGCAAAGTAATCAGGAAAATTAAGCGCGTTATCTAAGGCCGTCAATAGTGACGTTTTATCAAGCACTCTACCCACAGCGATATCGATAGCTTGCTCAGGAATAAAAGCACGATTACAAGTGTTTGGCTCAGCATATAGACCAGTATCTTTGTCTATATAATAAATGGCTTGGCTCATATTAGTTTACCTCTAATCGTCTAAAGCTATCGTAATGATCAACCGTTAAGTAGTAGACAGTGGGCGGATTGCCGCCGGTGACGATACGTCTAGCGCCGCGATGTGAGACGCCGGGTGTAGGCACAGTGTACTCGCGGTAGTAGCCGCTGGACTGAGCAGGCAGGCGGCCTTCGCGGTTATAAAAGGTCGTGCCATCCTTCGCAGGATAGGGATATGGCCCGCCTTGCTGAATTAGGGCGATAGTGTTATCAATTTGCGCGTCGCCTGTGATGGCGGTATGAGCGCTTTGAGCAGAGTCTGAATAGCTGGGCGTGATATCAGCGGTCAATGCCCCTTGCTCAAACAGCGCTGATTTTATATCACCAAAGAAATAGACAGCGACGGCAATAATAGCGATAAAAGAGATAAGCGACGTGAGCGGGCTTTTTTTATGCTGCCCGTATGTTGAGCGTTTCGCTGTATGCTGTCTTGTATGCAAATGGTTGGTCTTATCATTGTAGCCTTTCGATGGTGTACTTTCTTCAAGGCTCAAGGTAGGGTCAGAAACTTCGGTCGCACGCAGCTGGTTTTTGTCATTGCGAGTACTGTTAAAATATACTTGCTGCCCGATATGGATAGGCTGCGATAATTGTACGCTGCTGATATGAAAAAACACGTCCTCACTTTGATCGTCAACATCGATAAAGCCGTAGCCTTTATCTTGGTTCCAGTGTTTGATAGTACCGCTTTGCATGGCCGCTTCGCCTATTAGGGTTTAGCATAGTATATACAATTTGATAAAAACTATTAAACCAAAAAACGCCAGCATGATGCTGACGTTTATTGTATAAATTAAAAACTTGTTGGTTTGACGGTACAAATCTACATAAAAGGGAGCTGAGTAAATATCTGCAGTATCGTGGCGTTCACGATGTCGACAAAGAAGGCACCAACCATCGGCACGATTAAAAACGCTTTTGGCGAGGCCAAGTAGCGATCGGTGACCGCCTGCATATTGGCAATCGCCGTTGGGGTTGCGCCCATACCGAACCCGCCGTGACCTGCAGCGAGTACTGCAGCATCGTAATCTTTACCCATAACTCTGAAGGTGATGAAGTACACATAAATCACCATAATAAGCGTTTGGACTAACAGGATAATCAGTACAGGACCTGCCAAATCAGTCAATTGCCAAAGCTTCAGTGATAGAAGCGCCATTGCTAAGAATAGACTCAAAGAGGCGTTACCGATGACATCGATCGCCCGGTCAAACATTTCAAAATTAAAGACGATAGTAAGGGAGTTACGAATGATGACCCCAGCAGCTAACGCCCAAACGAAGGTAGGCAGCTGAAACCAAGTGCCTTCGGCCACTGCCGTCATAATATCGGCAAAAGCCAAAGCGGCAGCAAATAGCGCTAACGACTCAATAGTCGATGAGGCGGTAATCAGACGAATATGATCAGGTTTTTCAAAGATTTCTTTGTCGTTTAGGATCTCATCCTCGTCGTGCTTAGTACTATACAGCGACTGTGAGCTGGCGACTTTTTCGATATCGCTTGGGTTGGGATCAGCTTGGCTCGGGCTGATACCTAGTCTGCGGATGAGCTTACGCGCGACAGGACCCCCGACGAGACCACCTGCGACCAAGCCATAAGTGGCCACCGCGATACCTAAAGTAGTCGCACCGACAACGCCATACTCTTCTTCTAGCACCACGCCCCACGCGCCTGCAGTACCGTGTCCGCCGGTCAAAGCGATAGAGCCTGTCACTAAGCCAAGCATCGGATCAAGTCCTAGCGCGCTTGCCATGGCAACGCCGACGATATCTTGCAAGATAATAAATACCGATACCACCACTGTAAAGATAAATAATGGCGAGCCGCCCGCTTTGAGTCTGCCAAAATCAGCACTCAGGCCAATGGAAGCAAAGAACATCAGCATTGTCGCAGTTTGCAGCCCTTGATGGAAGTTGAAGCTATAGCCCCAAATCAAATTAAGCGCATAAACAATCATCGCAGCGACCAAGCCACCAACCACAGGTTCTGGAATATTAAAGTCTTCTAATACCTTGATTTTTTTGATTAAGAAACGCCCGAGTAGTAGCACGAATGTTGCTAATATCAAGGTGTAATAACCGTTTAATGTCATTTCCATAAGTGAATCCTTCTCATAAACTTCGGTTGTAAACTCAACAAGAGGACTGATCGATGACAAAGGAGTACTTTATCCTTCTGACATATTTGTTATCGCCATCATCAGTCTTAGTGTAGCAGCATATCCATAGCCGCGGTTTGCCAAACTTTTTATAAGTATGTGCAATGGTTTTAGGGCGTGTTGAACATTCGACCATGGCACTGACAGAGACTATTTTTTAGGCGATTTGCAGATAAAAATGGTAAGTTTAGTCGTTCTAAGCGTCTATTTTTATCAATAAAGCGGCAAAAAATAGTCCTGTCCCTGTTGTTGTCGTGAGGGCTGATGCTAAAATCGCCCTAGTCGTTGCGAAAATCTAGCCAATGCAATAAGCATTACCTGCAATTTTCACTTAGACTAGAACTATTTTAGCTATCAGCAGTGCGCATTTGTGAATGTTCAACACGCCCTAATCCAAAAAGCTATCGATTTAAATAATAAAAAACGCCAGCGATTAAGCTGACGTCATTTTCGGATTATACTTTAAGTCGCGTTATAAGTGTTCAACTAACCACCAATCTTAGCAAAATTAATCATAATGTGTAGCATAAGTGGATAGCTTACTATCTCATAACTTTTTTATTAACCCCCTAATTGATCTAACCCTAAAGCTAGAATCAGCCCAATAGCGGTACTGATGCCCGCCCAATGATTACCTTTTTTAAAAGCATCTGGAAAGATTTCGGTCGCCAATGAAGCAATTACGGCGCCCGCTGCAAAACAATCTATCAAGCTTATCGTCGATTTAGACACATCACGCAGTAGTATATTACCAGCGATAGCTGCTACGGATAATAACACTGCAGCGCCTGTCCAGATGAGCAGTATTTTTTTGTTACTCGACCCGGACTCCTTCATCTGTTTAGCACCGCCAGCAGCTTCTGGTAAGTTAGATAACAAAATAGAGCCAGCAAGCGCCGCAACTTGCATGACATTACCACTGATTAATGATACTCCTAGTGCTAAATTCTCTGGCACGCCATCTAAAGTGACCGCAGCAAGCAAACCGCCGCCGCCACTACTTTGTATTTTTTCGTCTATAAGATAGTCTATGCTCGTAAATACGCCGGCGCCTAATAGCGTAAAGCCGATGGTCGCCAAAAGCCCACTGTGGGTTACGGCTGGCTGCAGCATTTGTAATACTACCGCGAGCATCAGCGCGCCACCAGCAATAGCCAATAGGTTGCCTTGTAGCCAATTAGGAAGCTTGCCATAAGTTCCCCATAACGCCCCAATAATGAGCGCGGCTGAAACGATAGTAATAACCAAAAAAATCATCATAGCAGTTATTCTTTTTTTATAAAAAGGTCATTTATTATGGTTGTCATATTTTATCAACTAAAGCCTGTACTGGTTATAACCTTTCACAGGGTTTAGCCGTTTTTAACAGAAAAAACGCCAACACTGATGCTGACGTTTTGATAAACTCTAAATAGATAATCTTAGTCAATAACCGTTAAGCGCGAGTCTCGCCATGACCATAGACGATCCATTTTTGTGAGGTTAGACCTTCTAACCCGACTGGGCCACGAGCGTGAATCTTATCGGTTGAGATGCCAATCTCAGCGCCAAGACCATACTCAAAGCCATCAGCAAAGCGGCTTGAGGCGTTAATCATTACGCTTGCGGAGTCGACTTCGCGGATAAAGCGCTGCGACTTACTGTAGTTATCTGTGATAATGACGTCAGTATGATGGCTGCCGTGCGTGTTGATGTGCTCAATCGCCGCGTCAAGTCCATCGATGACTTTCACCGCTAAGATAGGCGCAAGATATTCGGTATCCCAATCTTCCTCAGTCGCAGCTGATAGATGACCATCAAGCTTAGCATTGTCCTTTAATATGCTTTGTGCTTGCTCATCAAGGCGCAGCTGCATTGCGTCATCGGCTTTAACGATAGCTTCAGCAATTTGCGGTAGCATCTCATCGGCGACGGCTTTATCGACCAAAAGCGTCTCCATAGTATTACAAGTGCCATAGCGATGCGTCTTGGCGTTGACGCTGACCTCGATTGCCGTCTCTGGCTTAGCATCACTATCGATATAAGTATGACAGTTACCGTCTAAGTGCTTGATGACGGGCACTTTAGCGTCTTCGCTGATGCGAGAGATCAGGCCTTTACCGCCGCGTGGCACGATGACATCCACGTAATCGGTCATGGTGATCAGCTCACCGACAGCCGCGCGGTCAGTGGTTTCAAGTACTTGTACGCTATGCTCGGAGAGACCGGCCGCACTCAAGCCTTTATGGATGCACTTAGCAATAGCTTGATTGGACTCAAAAGCTTCGGAGCCGCCGCGCAAGATAATAGCGTTGCCCGACTTTAGTGCTAGTGAGGCGGCTTCTAAAGTCACGTTAGGGCGTGACTCATAGATCATACCGACCACGCCTAGCGGCACACGCATTTTGCCCAGATGAATACCAGAGGGGCGAAAGGTCATATCAGTGACTTCACCGATTGGATCAGGCAAGGCTGCGACGTCTTTGAGACCTTGTAGCATACCATCGAATCTAGCATCGTTTAGCTCTAGGCGATCGAGTAGCGCGGCTTCTAAGTCATTGCTATGGCCTTTATCCATGTCTATTTTGTTCGCTTTTAGAATATCGGCTTTGGCGTTGACTAGCTCATCATGAATGCTCATAAGTGCTGAGTTTTTATCGCCAGTATTGGCCGCAGCAAGAGCGCGAGAGGCGGCGCGCGCTTGCTTACCGACTGTTTGCATATAAGATTTTATATCTGAGGTATTCGCTTGACTCATAAATTATTTTCCTTTTGATTACGGATGAAGGGTTATTTTCAATAAATGTTGTAGACGAGCAAAAAAGCCTAAACAGGCAAAATCTAACTAAAAGGTGGTAAAAGATATCATTGTTAATAGTGGCTAAACCTAGAGCTTTGACAAGCGTATTAACGACAGCTCTCACTTAAGGTAAAGCATTGTGTTATTTAACCGTTATGCCATTTAACATAGAGTAGATTAGGATTAGAGTAAAGTTGAATTTGTGAACAGCGCCTATTTGCAATATTGTTTTAAGTGTTTTTGTGTTGATTCAGGAGTATGGATATCTTTGTCTTACGAGTCTTTAACACAACTGCGCTGCAACTACTAAAGTAGTCATTTATAGATCTGATTATAATAATAGATAAGATACTAGACGTGTTAAGCAAAGTGATGTGGAAAACACTGTCTAAAAGCAATTAGTGCGTCAAAATCAATTCGCAATTTAAAACCAATTAGAGAGGGTATTATGAAAAACACGACTTACAAACTAGGGTTAGCCGCAGTGGCCGCTTTGGCAGTAACGCTTGGCGCTTGCGCGGAACAAGAGAAATCTCTTGAAGAGCCCGACGCTATGCAGACAGTAGACGATGCACAAACGCAAGTAGAGCAAGAAGCGACTGGCGTTGATGATGTCGCGCAAGTGACTGAAGGCGTCAATAGTGCAGATATCTCGGATGATCCTATGGTCGGTGATGATGTCGCAGTAGCGAGCGCCGATGATGACGTGGCTGTAGCGACGGTGGACGACGCTGATGTCCTCGATGGTTCTGAGTCTGAGGAGCATGTCTCAACTTATTAATAGCTTATTAACGGTTAAGTATATCGCCGCGTTATTAGCGTGACAGATAATACAGCGCTAAGCGGCCTAAAGTGTTAAAATATAGCTCAAATTACAGTAGTGATTTGGGCTTTATTTATGGCGTAAGGGCTAGTAATAGAGAGTATTTGCCTTTTTGCTGTATGATAAGCGACAATACGCTGCTTTTTATTTCAGTAAGCTGCCAAGAGCTGCTTAAGCCTATAAGTATCGCCTTATTCATAATAATTGGAAAACTGTTGAACCATGCCTGATATTGCCAAAGACTCGACTCGCCCTATCGCTCTAGATATACAAGATCTACACAAAAGCTACGGCTCTTTAGAGGTGCTAAAAGGGGTATCACTCACCGCCTATGATGGCGATGTGATCTCGATTTTGGGCTCATCAGGCTCAGGGAAGTCGACGTTATTACGTTGTATTAACTTGTTAGAAAAACCAACTAAGGGGCGTATCAGTATCGGTGATGATGAGCTGATGCTAAAAGCCAGTAAATCCGGCGAGATGCAAGCGGCAGATCATAGACAGCTTGAAAATCTGCGGGCGCGTGTTGGTTTTGTTTTCCAAAACTTCAATCTATGGCCGCATAAAACGATACTGCAAAATATCATCGAAGGACCGACTCAGGTTCTAAAAATCAAAAAAGATCAAGCCATCAGTGAAGCCGAACAGCTCCTAAAAAAAGTAGGCTTATCCGATAAAAAAGACGCTTATCCTGCCAATCTCTCTGGCGGTCAACGTCAGCGTGTCGCTATCGCGCGCGCTTTGGCTATGCAGCCAAGAGTGCTTTTGTTCGATGAGCCAACTTCCGCGCTCGATCCTGAGCTAGTTAACGAAGTACTCGCCGTCATGCAAGACTTGGCAGAAGAGGGCCGTACGATGCTGATTGTCACCCATGAGATGCGCTTTGCTCGTGATGTATCAAGCCAAGTGGTGTTCTTACATCAAGGTGTCATCGAGGAGATGGGCACGCCTGAGCAAGTGTTTGACAACCCAAACTCAGAGCGCGTCAGAGACTTTATGGCTTCTCATCGCCAGAACTAATCACTATTTCGGACTTATGAGCTGACCTGTCGGCTGATAAGTCTGTCTGCATCAATTGAGCTATTTTAAAACTGGCCTAGTGTTATCAATATCCTTCCTTTTATAGCGTATGTGCTATAAAGAAAGGCATTGCGTCATACGTTTTTACGGCGGTGTCTTCTTACTTATTTCCAATAACAGCAGCACCGTTTATTACCCAATAATGACAGTCAATACCTAAAACGTTTGTTTTTGATACTGTTGTCAGGTATTATCGATGGGTTTATAAGCTGCTAATATCTATCATTATTACGACTGTTTGGTCAATGATTAGATAGGGATATTAAATTAAAATAAGGAATATATGATGTCGAATTCTCGTCTATTATGGTCATCAATGACTATCACCGCAGCGCTAGCATTGAGCGCCTGTAGCCAGCCAAGCGATGATACGGTAGAGACAAATGCTGAGGCACCTGCTGCCGATGTCGCGGGTAAAACCATTCGTATCGCAACTGAAGGCGCTTATCCTCCTTTTAACTATACCAATGCTGATGGCAGTATTGCAGGATTTGATGTCGATGTCGCCAACGCTTTATGTGAGCAGATGCAGGCAGATTGTGAGATCGTCGCGCAAGATTGGGATGGCATTATTCCAGGTTTGCTCGCGCAAAAGTATGACGCCGTTGTCGCAGGTATGTCTATCACTCCAGAGCGCCAAGAAAAAGTAGACTTCACTGAACCGTACTTCGCTAATACTATGGTTTGGCTGACTGAGACCGATGGTAGTTTTGATCCTAACGCTATTAGTAACCTAAATTTAGGTGGTCAGCGCTCAACCACGCCTGGCGTCTATCTGCAAGATAACTATGAAGGTAAAGACGGCAACACGGTACAGCTTTATGATAACTATGACAATGCTTATTTAGATCTAAAATCTGGTCGCAGCGATGCGGTATTGGCCGAAAAAGTTTCAGCCAAAGCTTGGTTAAAAGACAATCCAGAAGGTTTTGGTATCGTGGGTGATGAGATTGATAACGATGACAACATCGCTATCGCGGTTCGTAAAGCGGATCCTTTGAGAGACGATTTTAATAAAGCTTTGAGCGAGATCCGTAGTAACGGTGAGTTGGCTCGTCTAGAACAAGCAAACTTCAACCAATAATCTGCTGCTCGATAACTGAGGAAAACATAATGAGCTTATCTAAATATTCTCAAAGCAAGTCAATCTTGCCCACCAAAGCGCTTTGGTTAGCACCGCTCAGCGCCGCTATGCTCATGCTTGCTGCTTGTAGTAATGGCTCAGCGCCAGAAGAGAGCCAAGTTGCAGATGACGGCGCAGCGACTGAGACGCCAATGAACATCAAAATCGCGACTGAGTCGAGCTATAAGCCTTTTAGCTATACTGATGCTGATGGCAAGCTGATCGGTTATGAAGTTGAGCTGGTCGATGCGTTATGCGCGCAGATGAACGCGGAGTGTGAGCTGATATCTCAAGACTGGGATGGTTTGATTCCCGGGTTAAATGCGCAAAAGTTTGATGCGATTATCGCGGGCATGTCGATTACGCCAGAGCGTCAAGAAGTCGTTGAATTTAGCGACCCTTACTTTCATACTGGTATTATTCTTATCGGTAAAAAAGGCGATGATATTACAGTTGCTGATCTTGAGGGCCAACCAGTTGCTTCACAGCGCTCAACGGTATCTTCGCAGTACCTGCAAGACGAGCATCCAGAGTCTGATATCAAGCTTTATGATACCCAAGACAACGCTTATCTAGATCTAACTTCAGGTCGCGTACGCGCTATGATGTCTGACAAAGTCACTGGTATCGACTGGCTAAAAACTGAAGCCGGTAAAGGCTATGAAGTCAAAGGCGAAGAGATCAGCACTGACGAAGATGCGATGGGTATTGCTTTTCGTAAAGGCGATCCGCTAGTGGGTAAATTTAACAATGCATTGGCTGAGCTAAAAGCTGATGGCACTTACGATCAGATCACTGGCAGCTACTTTGGCACCAGCTCTACTGCAGCGGCAAATAAAGCGGCGGCAGCGGATAGCGTTGAAGAAGTCATAGTGATTGAAGGTGATAATGCCGATGCGAATGCAACTATCGCAGCCGAAGAGCAGACAGAGACTGTCAGTAACTAAATATCAGTAACTAACTATCAGTAATTAGCTGTCAATAGGGCGTGTTGAACATTCAAATGTGGCACTGGCGGCGGCTATTTTACAGGCAATACGCAGTGAAATTTTCGAAGCCTAGTCATTCTAGGATAGACAATTTCGCCATGTATTGGCAAAAAAGAGCCCCGCCCCAAAGGGCTGATGCTAAAATCACCCCAAACGGTGTTGTAAACCTAGCTAAGGCCTCGACATTATCGTCGGTTTACGCCTAGTTTGGTGCGATTTTATTTATCAGCAGTCCTAATATTTGAATGTTCAACACGCCCTAGTTAACCGTCAATAAATAAAGTAACAAGCACTGTTGTTTTATATGGCTATAGTTTTATGCTGAGCCCTACATAGTGGCGCTTTATGCTTCTCATAGCGTAGGGCGCCATTATTGTTTATAGCGCTTGTATCGACTTACTCATAAAAAGGAATCAAGGATGACGATAAATTACCCTAGTATTTTTGGCGCAAGACAGGCGCTACAAAACCCTTTGTTTGCAGCAGTAGCCTTAGGAATGCTGGTAGGCTGTAGCAATGGTCAAGAGGCCAATACTGCGAGTACAGAAACTGCCGATACGGCTGCCACTGAAGCCACTGGCGAGGTTTTGCGTATCGGCACTGAAGGCGCTTATGCTCCTTTTAACTATACCAACGCTGATGGCTCGCTTGGCGGTTTTGATATCGAGATTGCCAATGCTCTATGTGATGATATGCAAGTCAGTTGTGAGATTATCGCGCAGGATTGGGATGGGATTATCCCCGGTCTCAAAGCGGGCAAATACGATGCCATTGTCGCTGCGATGTCGATTACCCCAGAGCGCGCTGAGCAGGTCAGCTTTACTGATCCCTATTTTAGTAATACCTTAGTGTTTTTGGCAGAAGAAGGCAGCGATTTTGACCCGAGTAATCCTGATGATATCAACTCAAAAAGCATCGCTGCTCAGCGCTCGACGATTTCATCGCAGTGGCTAGAGCAGGCTTATCCAAAAGCCAATATGCAGCTGTATGATACTTTGAGTAATGCCTTTTTAGACTTAGGCTCAGGGCGTGTTGAGGCGATGATATCTGATAAGCTGCCAGCTATCGAATGGCTGAGCTCCGCCTCAGGCAGCCAATATACGCTAAAAGGTGATGAGATCGATATCGATGATAATTTTGCTATTGCGGTACGCCCAGGGGATCCGCTGCAAGCTCAAATCAATGAGTCATTAGCTAATATTAAAGCAGATGGCAGCTATGATGCTATCCATAACAAATACTTCTCAGTAACCACAGATAGTGACTCTAGCAGCACTGCCACGCCAGTAGCCGCTGAGGTAGAGTAGTCAAAAGCTGTCGCTTGAGTTTATGAAAGTTAGGCTGGTAAGCACTCAAAAGGATATCACAGCTTCGTGGTATCCTTTTTTATTGCCACTAACTGTCTATTTTGACTGGGTATTTGCTATCAGCGTTAACATCGAGCGTCTCAGTTATGATAAAATCAGCGCGTATTTCTATCTGAGTAATCAGTGCATGAATCTTTGAGTCAACTGATAGTCATTTATTATATATTCCAAAACCGCTTCTCGTTGCTACAGACCATAACTATCGCTTTATTTTCGCTAGCGTCAGGACAGTAAGCTGACATTTCGAGCGTTATTTGTGGCTTGGCAAAAACGCCAGTGACGCGACCAACATATAGAGACTGAGTGAATAACTGTGTTTGATTTACAAGGATTTGGCGCCCTGCTATTAAGCGGCGCGACCGTCACCATTAAGCTTGCCATAACTAGCCTGATAATAGGTATGCTATTAGGACTGCTTGGGGCAACGGCTAAGCTGTCGAACGTTTGGCTACTGCGTAAGCTTGCCACTGTCTATACCGCAACGATGCGCGGTATCCCTGAGCTATTATTAGTGCTATTTATCTATTATGGTGGCTCTGTTTTGCTGATGAGCATCCTCAAAAAGTTCGGCTACAATGAGTATGTAGAGATCAGCGCTTTTTGGGGCGGGGTGATGGCCTTATCTATTGCTTTTGGTGCTTATGCCACTGAGATCTTTCGAATGTCTATTCAAGAGATTCCTGCCGGACAAAAGGAAGCGGCGCAAGCGATAGGGATGCGTCCTTTTCAGACCTTTTATCGGATTACTTTGCCGCAAGTTTGGCAGATTGCCTTGCCAGGCCTTGGCAACTTGTTTTTAGTACTGCTCAAAGACACCGCTTTAGTCTCGGTCGTTGGACTCAAAGATATTATGTATCAATCTTCACGCGCGGCGCAATCCACCCAGCAACCTTTTACCTTTTATATGGCAGCCGCTATCATCTATTTAGGTCTTACTATGCTTATCACCGGCTTTATGCTTTGGCTAGAATGGCGCGCCAATCCAGCCGCGCGCTATGCCAAAAAAATCAGCCGTCAATCCACTCATCAGCCATCGACTTTAGGGTAGAGGAGAGACGTTATGGATTGGAATTGGCAGGTCATTTTTGAGTACTTTCCGGATCTATTAGGCGGGGCGGTACTGACTGTACAGCTCGTTGTGATCTCAGGAATCATTGGACTGTTCTTTGGTTTGATTTTGGCGTTACTGCGTCTGTCTAAAAGCTGGCTGGTACAGATATTACCGTTTTTGTATATTTTCTTTTTTCGCGGTACGCCGCTGCTGGTACAGATATTCTTAATCTACTATGGTTTAGGTCAGTTTGAGGCGGTACGTGAGTCATTCTTGTGGGAGCCGGTGCTCAGTCAAGCTTACTGGTGTGCGATTATCGCTTTTACGCTCAATACTAGTGCTTATCTTGCAGAGATTATTCGCGGTGCGATTCAGGCGATTCCGGTAGGGGAGCTAGAAGCGGCAGATGCTGTGGGCATGTCACCGTGGCAAAAGCTCACTCGTATTACATTGCCGCGCGCTTTTGGTATTGTCATTCCTGCTTATAGTAATGAAGTGATTTTTATGCTCAAAGGCAGCGCGCTGGCTTCAACCATTGCGCTAATGGATATCACCGGCGTGGCTCGTACGATTAGTGCGCGGACTTATACCTTGATGGAGCTGTTCTTTGCCGCTGGTATTGTCTATCTATTATTATCGTGGATTATATTATTTAGCTTTGGACGGTTTGAGAAAAGAATGAACCGTCATGCCAGCTACGTGCCGCCTGATGTGATGACCAATACTATTCCATAATTGAGCGATAGGTGAGTGATGAGCCAAGCGCTGAGAGTTACCGATAAGAAACTTGATAATAAGGTACAAGCTGCTATTGGCAAAGTGGTTTGCGTCGGTCGTAACTACGCCGCTCACGCGCATGAGCTCGGTAATGCAGTACCAAGCACACCGCTACTGTTTATAAAACCAGCCTCCGCTATTGTCTCTATTCACAATGACATTATCCGTCCAGATCCCAAGGTTTATGGTGAGACTCATTATGAGGCGGAATTATGCATTCAGCTCGCCTGTGGTTTATCGGCAGCGACTGCCGAGCAAGCGAAGCAAGCGATAGGCGGCATCACTTTAGGATTAGATTTGACCTTAAGAGACTTACAAAGTCAGCTTAAAGCCAAAGGTCACCCTTGGGAGCGCGCTAAATGCTTCGATGGCGCTTGCGTCCTTGCTGACTGGCTCGAGCTGCAAAATTTCGGCGACTTAACGCACATTCAGTATCAGCTTTATATCAATGGCGAGCTCAAGCAAGATGGTGATAGTGCCTTGATGCTATTTCCTATCTATGAGCTACTCGCCGATATTAGCCACGCTTTTAGCTTACAGGCAGGTGATGTCATTATGACCGGTACGCCAAGCGGAGTAGGTGTTTTGAGGGCAGAAGATAACTTAACGCTAGTCTTAGGCAAACAGCAATGGCAAACCCAAGTTAAGTAACTTTTATTCTTATAAAGTATTAAAAATCTTAGTAATTTATTGGCTTATCTATAACATCCCTCCTAGTTACAACCATAAAACAAATACATCTCTTCTTTTTATCTGCTATTAAGGATAGTATGTAATGCTCTCTTTGTTGTAGATTATCAATATTATGAATCGTCCAGACTTACCCGATATTACTCATGATAGCTACGGAAGTGGCAATAAAGACGATGCCGATATGGTCTATCGTCCGGGCGCGCATCCTGTCGCAAAGTCTAGTATGGCTATTCATGGCGATTTATATGAACACCTCTCGCAGCTTGATATGGATGAGATGGCTAGGTTATTAGCAGATGACGCTGAAGATACGCTCACTACAGACTCAGTCTCTCTAGGCGATTTTTTTGAGGGTTTAGCCCAGCTGGCAACGATGGGTGTGGTTGAGATGACAGAGATTGTTGAGTCTATGCATCGCGAGATTATGCTGCGTCCGATAGGGCGCTTTAACGAAAACCACCTAAAAAACTGGCATGGCGGCGTCACAGGGCGCGTTTACGGACTCGTACGCCATGTAATGCTGATGGTAGGCAATAACCTCTCCTCAGGACTGCGTCTATATAAAAACGTAGCAAGACAAACCAGCGCTCAGCCGCTTCCTGCTAGCCTAAAAAAACTCGTCAATGTGTTTAATGGGGTGATGGGTGATCATCTAGTCAATAATGGTAACTCGCTTGCGATTCCTATGACCCTATACAACCAAGAGGGCGTGCCTCAACGCGAAGAGCTATCGGGCCGTATTATTATCTTGTGCCATGGCCTATGTTTAAGCTACTTAAGCTGGCATCCAGACGATGACAATAGCTTAGGGCAAGCTATCAGCCGCAGCCAGCCTGACTCGACAGTGCTTTACTTAGATTATAATACTGGTAGACGTATCTCACGCAATGGCCGCAAACTCTCCAAACTGCTACAAGACTTAGTGGATAATAATCCTAATATCAGTCAAATCGATTTGGTCGGCCATAGTATGGGCGGGTTAGTGGCTCGTAGCGCGCTGTTTTATGCTAAGCAAGATCGCCTAGATTGGATGAAGCGCGTGGGTAATTTGATTACTTTAGGCTCGCCGCATCACGGCGCTGTCCTTGAGCGCATTGGGTTTTTGGTGCAAGATATTATCTCCAAAGTCCCCTTCGCAAGCTCGCTTGCGCACTTAGGGGATATGCGTAGCGCCGGTATCATTGATTTGCGTCATGGTAGTATTCGTGACGCCGATTGGCAGTCTTTAGAGGGGCGAAGTGTCGTGCCACAAGACTTTCGGCATCCTGCTCGTCTGCCAAGCGGTATTAAGACCTATTTTGTCGCGAGCGCCTTGATAGAAACCCATTACGACTCAAAGGTAACTAACCTGCTCGGGGACAGTCTAGTGTCAGTAGCTTCAGCATTGGGCGAAGATGATGGTGAGCACAATCTGTTTGTACCAGAAGGCCGTAAAGCGATCTTTTATGGCGTGAACCACATGGGTCTCATCCATAGCAGACGAGTGCGCGAACAAGTTGTGGCTTGGCTACTTGATAACGGCAAAAGCGATTATGCTGCTCGCGACCGTATCCACTCTTATCCTCGCAGCTTAGGCGTGATTGCTGAAGCGTTCTAAAAATAGGGTTATACCAATTTTGAACGACTGACGTTTAAAAAACTATATATTTAAGAGCTAAAAAACCCTTTAAACTTGCGCCTAAAGGGTTTTGAATTTACCTAATAACCAGCCAATTTATTGTGCAAAAATAGCCGTCACATCGTCTTTATCAAAGGTATAAACCTCACCGCAAAAACCGCAGTCCATCTCAAAAGTACCGTTTTGCTCTTCAATGATATCGAGCGCTTCGGTTTCACCGATTTGTGCTATCGCCATCTCACACTTCTCACGCGAGCAAGTACAGCCAAACTCTAAGCTGACAGGGTCAGGCGCAACGACGTTTTCTTCGTTATATAAGCGGTAGATAATCTCGCTGGCCTCAAGCGTGGTCAGCTCTTCACTTTTGACGGTGCTAGTCAGTATGGTCAAGCGCGTCCATAAGTCATCATCGATACCAGCGTCTTGATTACGCTCCACTTCGATATTCTCTGCTGCCGTACGCGGTAACATCTGCACCAATACGCCGCCGGCTTGCAAACCGTCTGACGCCAAGTTAATCAAGGTCGGAATCTGAGCGGACTGCTTTTGGTAATGGGCTAAGCAGTCGGCTAGATTATCATGGCTACGCTCAACGATACCTTGATACGGCTCGCCATTATCTGGCTGAATATTAATAAATAAGACGCCTTGACCAATCGCACCTAGCTCTGCAAAAGCCTCATTTGCCTGCGTCATGTCTTCCCAAGCAGCGATTTGCTCATCGTTATCCGCTTTCCAGCTAGCAAGCGCCCGGATAATGCCGTTTTGATCGCACTCAGCCATCGCCCAGTTCAGTAAGCTATCCTGATCTGAGGACTGTAGTTGGATAGATAAACGACCATCTATCTTGACGGTACCTATCAGTAAGCTTGCTGCTGTGAGCATCTCGCCTAGCAAGCGTTTGATGGCTTCAGGATAAGGCTTTTGGGCAATAGTGGAAGCGTAGCTACGCGATAGGCGCACTACATCACCGCGCACCGGCGAGTCTTCGATAAAGAAGCGCTGACGCACATCATTACCGCTTGCTTTGTCTGAGGGCTGCAACTGATCTGTTTGCATAGCTGAAGTATCTTGTGTCATATATTTTTATCTTATTGAGTTAAGAAGGTGCTAGCTTTATGGGGATTATTCAGAATTTATCAATCATAAGAAGAGCACTTGTGGCCACAGTTTATGCATACCCGAAGATGAATTTGTTGTAGAAAATAGCAACAGTAGGCTAAAAAGTTGCACAATAATTATAAAAGTGTTGTACAGTAACATTAAGTTGCATTAAGATAACTAAAAGTAACTGCACGGATGCCTATTAGTAATAGCTAATCAAGCATTTTTTAACTAATAATATGTGATAAAAGGATGTACCTTATGGCTTACGCACTCAGCAAACCTCTAACATTAGCAGCGTTTATGGCACTAGGCCTTGCCGGCTGTAATAACAGCAGTCAAACTGCGACCGATGACGCTGCAACTGACGATGCTGCCACTACTGAAACCTCTACAAATACCAACGGCACCCTTCAAAAAATCAAAGACTCAGGCACTATCGTTGTCGGCTATCGCGACTCTTCTATTCCGTTCTCATACATCGCGGATGATCCAAATCAGCCTATGGGCTATGCGCACGATTTAGAGATGAAAGTTGTGGATGCGGTGAAGCAAGAGCTCAATATGCCGGACTTGAATGTTCGTTATAACTTGATTACCTCGCAAACGCGTATCCCGTTGGTACAAAACGGCACCGTCGACTTTGAGTGTGGCTCAACGACTAACAACGAAGAGCGCCAAAAACAAGTGGGCTTCTCAAACGGCTTTTTCGAGATCGGAACGCGTTTGTTGACTGCGACAGACTCAGGTATCAATGATTTTGCTGACTTAGACGGTGAGACGTTAGTCACTACCGCAGGTACGACCTCAGAGCGCTATATTCGCCAGTACATCGATGAAAAGCAAATGGATACTAATGTCATCTCCGCCAAAGATCATGGCGAGGCATTCTTGATGCTAGAAAACGGCCGTGCTGATGCCTTTATGATGGATGATGTACTACTAGCCGGCGAAAAAGCCAAAGCTAAAAACCCAGATGAGTGGGTCATTGTAGGCGAGCCGCAGTCGTTTGAGATTTATGGCTGTATGCTGCGTAAAGACGATCCTGAGTTCAAAGCCGTAGTCGATAAAGCTTTGACGGATGTCTTTGCCTCAGGTGAGATCAATAGTATTTACGATAAGTGGTTCTTAAACCCAATCCCGCCCAAAAACGTCAACTTAAACTTTGAGATGTCAGATAACCTAAAAGCACTCATCGCCGATCCTCATGATGGCGCCCAGCCAAAAATGGCAGCGGCACAGTAACCCTCACTCCTCAACTTAGCTGGTACTCCCAAAAGCTTCATTATTGAAGCTTTTAGGGGTTAAGCCTATCAACCACTGCTTGGAGAGACAAGCATGAATTATAGCTGGAACTGGGGTGTGCTCTTTGAGCAGACTGGTGTCGGTAGCGAGCTGTATATCCATTGGATGATTACTGGCCTTGGCTGGCTGCTACTAATCGGTAGTATCGCTTGGGCCATTGCGATGGTCGTTGGTACTATCTTCGGTATTATGCGTACTTTGCCAAGCAAGCCTGCGCGGGCGATCGGTACCGCTTATGTGACCTTTTTTCGTAATATTCCGCTACTGGTGCAATTGTTCTTTTGGTTCTATATTGCCCCAGGGTGGCTGACCCCGGCGCTACAAGAGTGGTGGTATAAGGAGCTCACGCCTAATACCTCAGCGATGCTCTCAGCGAGTATTGGTCTGGGTCTATTTACCGCGGCGCGTATCGTTGAGCAAGTGCGCACGGGTATTGAGTCCTTGCCGCAAGGCCAGATCAACGCCGCTTACGCACTAGGCTTTACGATACCGCAGGCTTATAAGCAAGTACTACTGCCGCAAGCTTTTCGTATCATCTTGCCGCCCTTAAGCTCTGAGCTGACCAACTGCTTCAAAAACGCCTCTGTTGCCTCGCTCGTTGGGGTAATGGAGCTGATCAGTCAGACGAAGACCATTAGCGAATACACTCAAAATAGTCTTGAGATCTATACTTATGCGACGATTATCTATTTAGTGTTTAATCTGTCGCTGATTGCGATTATGGGTCTAATCGAGCGTAAACTTCGCGTACCAGGGCTTATTGCAGGGAGTCAGAAATGAGTATGATGACCGAACTTGCGACCGCATACCCAGGCCTTATGGGCGGGATGATTACCACCTTAAAGGTGCTGTTTTTAGCGATTCTTGGCGGCATTAGCTTAGGTACCATATTGGCCTTGATGCGCTTGTCGGGTATCAAAGCCTTAGAGATACCGGCTAAGCTGTACGTAAACTACTTTCGTTCAGTACCCTTGTTACTGGTGCTATTATGGTTTTATTTTGCCGTACCGATGATTTATTTTTGGGTGGCAGGTAAGTACTTGCAGCTCAATGCCGCCTTTGCTTCGTGTGTGGTCGCCTTTATGATGTTTGAGGCCGCTTATTTTTCTGAGGTCGTGCGAGCTGGTATTCAATCCATCGGTAGTGGTCAAGTCAATGCAGCAAAAGCGCTTGGCATGACTTATGGGCAGACCATGCGTCTGGTTATTTTGCCGCAAGCGTTTCGCAAAATGCTACCGCTGATCTTGCAGCAGTGTATTATTCTCTTCCAAGATACCACTTTGGTTTTTGCGATTGGTTTGACCGATTTTTTCCGTGCCGCTTACGTGCGCGGTGAGCTGATGGGGTTACTCACCCCTTATATATTAGGTGCAGGGGCGATTTACTTTATTATCAGTTTGACCGCTTCTATTGGCGTACAGCACGTGCAAAAAAAGCTTAGGTTCTAGCGTTTGATTGAATAACTTAATCGTAGAGGTTTGCGCACTAAACTAGCGTAAACCCTACGGACATAGCGCTATCACTTATTTTACATACATGACAAAAATATTAAGCATAAGGCTAGGAGCCGACGATGAATAAGGCTAAGACATTTATAAATGACTTTGGCGGACTGGTGACAGATAACGGTCATGCTAGCGATGAGATAGTCATTGAAATGGATAGCGTCAGTAAATGGTATGGCGACTTTCAGGTACTCACTGACTGTACTGCTCATGTCCATAAAGGCGACGTGGTGGTCGTTTGTGGCCCATCTGGCAGCGGTAAATCTACTTTGATTAAGACCGTTAATGGTCTTGAGCCTTTTCAAAAAGGGCAAATCATGGTCAATGGTATCTCGGTTGGCGACTCAAAAACCAATCTGCCAAAGCTACGTAGCCGTGTCGGCATGGTGTTTCAGCATTTTGAGTTATTTCCGCACCTGACTATCATTGAGAACCTGACGGTCGCGCAGATTAAAGTTTTGGGCCGCCGCGAGGACGAGGCCAAACAAAAAGGTATGGCTTATCTAGATCGCGTGGGACTAAGCGCGCAGGCACCAAAATATCCGGCTGAGCTGTCCGGTGGTCAGCAGCAGCGGGTAGCGATTGCGCGGGCGCTAGCGATGGATCCTGTGGCGATGCTGTTTGATGAGCCGACCTCCGCGCTTGATCCTGAGATGATTCAAGAGGTGCTCGATGTGATGGTAGAGCTGACCCGTGAGGGTATGACGATGATGTGCGTGACCCACGAGATGGGCTTTGCCAGTCAAGTGGCGAACCGTATTATCTTTATGGATGAGGGTTATATCGTTGAGAACTGTAGCAAAGATGAGTTCTTTGAGGGTGCAAAAAGTGATCGCGCGCAGCAGTTCTTATCGAAGATTCTGAATCATTAGACTATTTCGATTGACGATTATTGATAGCTTTATTCTCAATAAGAAAGCCTGTTTTTTACCAGTAATGATTATACAAAGCGCCTTATTAAAGACAGTGAAACACTCTCTTTAATAGGGCGTTTTATATTGACGCTTTTACACTTTTTTTATAGCGATTCAAAATTATAGCAATTCAAAATTATAGCAATTCAAAATTATAGCAATTCAAAAAAAAGACTTGGAGCTTATGATGTTTACGCCTAAAGCATTTAAAGAGGAGCGCTTTGATATCATAAAAGCATTTATCAAAGAGCAGCCTCAAGCGACGGTCGTCGCACAAACCAAGTTAGGACTAGAAGCTTGTCATATTCCGATGTACTGGCAGGATGACGGTAGTGAGTACGGTTGTCTGTATGGTCACATTGCCAAAATCAATCCGTTAAATAGTCGCGATAATATTAAGATGCCATGGCTGGTGATATTTCAAGAGGCAGGTCATTATATCAGCCCCAATTGGTATCCAAGCAAAGCGATAACCCATAAAGAAGTACCGACTTGGAACTACCGTAGTGTACATATCACAGGATCAGTGAGTCTGCTCACGGAGTCTGAAGCCTTGGTTGATATTTTATCGACGCTGACACAAGACTTTGAAGCCAGTCAGCCGATGCCATGGTCGCTCAATGATGCACCAGAAAACTATATTCAGGCACTCTGTCGAGCGATTGTGGGTATTCGGGTTAGTATCACAGATGTGCAAGCGCAGTTTAAACTGAGTCAGAATAAGACAGCGGAAAATAAAGCAGGGGTAGTCGCAGGACTAAAACGGTGTAAGACGGTAAAGGCAGATGCCATGGCAGCGTTGATTGATTAGGTAAAGGTGTATAGATAGTATAATATAGATGGATTAAATATTATTTAATGATATCAATCTAACTCAATCTCAGTAGGACAAGTTATGACGTTAAAGCGAACCGTTGGAATACTGCTATTTAATGAAGTAGAGGTATTAGATTTTGCTGGACCTTTTGAGGTGTTCTCACTGGCTGAGAATAAATCAAATAATAAGCACTTTAATGTGATCACTATTGCTGAGCACCCAGCGCCGATCTCTGCTAGAAATGGCCTGAAGGTGATTCCTGATTATAGCTTTGCCAATCATCCAGATATCGATGTACTCGTCATTCCCGGAGGGTATGGTGCCGAAAAAATAGAGATACACAATCAGGTAGTGCTTGATTGGGTTATCGCGCAAGCAAACATCGCTGAGCTGACGCTGTCGGTATGTACAGGTGCGCTGCTGCTAGCAAAAGCAGGGTTGCTCGCTGGTCGAGCGGCAACCACACATTGGATGGATTTGGACAACTTAGCCTCTTATCCTGATATAGACGTTATTGATAATATTCGTTATGTCGATGCTAGTGATGATATGCGTAATATCGTTACATCAGCAGGGATAAGCGCGGGTATCCACGCCAGTCTGTACTGTATCGAAAAGCTCGTAGATAACCAAACCAAGCGCGCCACCGCCCATCGTATGGAATTCGATATTGATTGAGCAAGTTACTGGATAGATGAGTGAGTGCATGTCTGTTTACTGATACAATGGCTGCCATTCTTGTTGATAATTAGAATAATTCATAAACCATATTGGAGCTCTTATGGGCATTGAAGAACCCTCTAAACATTCTGGCATCGTTATCGTTGGTGCAGGCCTAGCAGGCTGGCACGTGATAGATGCTATCCGTAGTAAAGATAAAGAGATACCGATTACTTTAATCACAGCCGATAACGCTGATCGCTATCATAAGCCGATGCTGACGATGGCTATCAGCCAAGACAAGAAGCCGGCAGACTTAGTGCGAGCGGCGGGGGAGCAGGCAGCAAAGACCGCTAATGTCACTTTATTAGCGCATACGCAGGTCAGTGATATCGATGCGGCAAGCCAAACATTGCAGCTGGTCTCTGCAAATCGCTCAGACCCTGCTAATACCAATGACGCGGTCATCAATTATGACAAGCTAGTGCTCGCGATGGGCGCGCATCCCATATTTCCTAAGAGCTTGCCTGAGAGTTTAGTCTGGCATGTCAATCATATTGAGCGCTTCGGTCAGCTGCAAGAAAAGCTCTCGACGGGTAGCCAGCACGTGGCTATTGTGGGCGCAGGGATGGTCGGTACCGAAATCGCCGAAGACTTGCTCAAAGCCGGTCACAAAATCAGCCTAATTGATCTCAATGATGCGCCACTTGCGCAAATGCTACCGGCGAAAGCGACCGCTCGTATTAGGCAAGCGATTGAGTCGCAAGGTATTG
This sequence comes from Psychrobacter sp. Ps3, assembly GCF_022129275.1. Taxonomy (NCBI): domain Bacteria; kingdom Pseudomonadati; phylum Pseudomonadota; class Gammaproteobacteria; order Moraxellales; family Moraxellaceae; genus Psychrobacter; species Psychrobacter sp. Ps3. Next base: position 71,092 of record NZ_JADQAL010000007.1, on the reverse strand, counting down.
AGTTTTTGGGCGGTTATCGGGTGACTGATGTCGTACGTAATGAGGATGACAGACTAGAAGTCAGCTATGAGCCGTTAGAGAATGTGCAAGGACAGGCTAATACTATGACAGTCGATCATGTGATTGCTAGTACCGGTCTGGTCGTCGATGATAAGCTGCCCGCAGCGGCAGGTATAGAGTTCAATCCGCGCACGGGTATTGTTGTCGATGCGCCAACGCTACGCACCAATGCTAACAATGTCTATGCCATTGGCGATTGTATGTCTATCGATGGCGTGGCTTGTCGTTACGTGGCACCGCTAAGAGCGCAAGCCGCGACTATCGCTGATGATATCTTAGGCCACGCGCATGCTGGCTACGACCATAAACCGCCGATGATTCGTCTGAAGAATAAGGCGATTGCGGTAACGGTGGTTGGCGTGCCACAAGCGACAGGTAACTGGCAAGTCAAAACCGAAACGACCGATGAGCTTGTCATGGAATTATTTGACGACGCTACTGATGATAAAGCGGTAAAAGCCACAGTGTCTCTTAAAGTACCAGCAAAGCCAGCAGCGAAAGCTTAATAGGTATGCAAGTGCTCTTGGAGTGATAGCTGGGTCGCCAGTCTTTTATTCATAAGAGGCTGGCTTTTTTACGGCTAGTCATATCATTTATCATAACGGCTATCGATGATGTGAATGAGACATCTTGTATCAATATGATTGACAGGGTTTGATTTCAGACGTTATAGTGAAGAGATATAAGGGACAAGCCACAATAGATTTATTGATAAGCTTGATTAGCAAAACGGAAAAGTAAAACGAAAGGATTCGTTATGATTCAACCCTCTCCACTTAGCACTGCCTACAGCGATATTCTAAATAATATTCCAAAAATAAACATGGGCGCACGCTCAGCGAATGCGCCACTGACCCAAAGCTATGATAAAGGCCCTGATGTGCCGCTGATTGAGGCGACCATCGGCGACTTTTTTGATGCTATTGTGGCCAAATATCCCGAGCGCGAAGCGTTAGTGGTGCGTCATCAAAACATTCGTTGGACTTATAAACAGCTACAAGGGCAAGTCAATAAGCTCGCCAGCGCCATCATCGAGATGGGGCTTGAGATTGGTGATCGCATCGGTATCTGGTCGCATAATAATAGCGAATGGCTACTGATGCAGCTTGCGACGGCTAAAGTTGGCGTCATTTTAGTCAACATTAATCCCGCCTATCGTACCTTTGAGCTGCAATACGCCTTGAATAAATTAGGCTGCTCGGCGTTGGTATTAATGCGTCATTTCAAAACTAGCGATTATACGCAAATGATTCGTGAGCTCTGCCCTGAGATTTACCACAAAACCTTTAATCAGCTCGATTTGGTTGAGATACCGACGGTTGAGCGTATTATTTGGATCGATGAGCCTAAAGATACTGATGACATCAGCTTTATGCAAAAGTTCTCAGACTGGATAGCGGAAGGTGATGCTAATGATCCGCGTGTTAAAGAGCGCCAAGCGATGCTTAAAAACACTGACGCTATCAATGTGCAGTTTACGAGTGGTACCACAGGGACGCCCAAAGGCGCTACACTCAGCCACCGTAATATCTTAAATAATGGCTATTTTATCGGTGAGGCGATGAATCTCACTGAAGCTGACAGATTGTGTATTCCTGTGCCGCTCTATCATTGTTTCGGCATGGTACTAGGGAATTTAGCGATTTTGACCCATGGCGGTTGTATCGTTTATCCCAATGATGGCTTTGAACCACTAACGGTACTACAAACGGTAGAAGCTGAAAAATGTACCGCGCTGCACGGCGTGCCAACGATGTTTATCGCTGAGCTTGATTATCCTGACTTTGATAAATTTGATTTATCGAGTTTGCGTACGGGGATTATGGCAGGCTCTAGTTGTCCGATTGAAGTGATGCGCCGAGTCATCGATAAGATGCATATGCAGGAGGTCACCATTGCTTATGGCATGACTGAGACGAGCCCTGTATCCTGTCAAACTAATGAGCACACGCCGCTTGAAAAACAAGTCTCGACCGTTGGACTGGTGCAGCCTGCGCTTGAGGTCAAAGTTGTCGATACGGGTACTGGCGAGACTCTACCTATCGGCGAGACAGGCGAGCTACTGACAAAAGGCTATTCAGTGATGAAAGGCTATTGGGGTAGCCGCTTTAAGACTCGCGAGGCGATACAAGACGGCTGGATGCATACTGGCGATTTGGCGACGATGGACGAGGATGGCTATGTCAAAGTCGTCGGTCGTAGTAAAGATATGGTCATCCGCGGCGGCGAGAATATTTATCCGGTTGAGATTGAAAACTATCTGTATCGTCATCCAAAAATACGCGACGTACAAGTCGTTGGCATTCCAGATGAACGTTACGGTGAGGTGTTGGCGGCTTGGATTATTCCTAAGGAAGGAGTTGATCTGACAGAAGAAGAGGTCAAACAGTTCTGCTACGATAATATCGCCCATTATAAAATCCCGGCTTACTATCGTTTTGTCACAGAATATCCGATGACCATCACGGGTAAAATTCAAAAATATAAAATCATTGAGCAAATGACAGCAGAGTTAGGTTTGGCATAGTATTGATTTATATAAGTATTGATTTATATAAGTATTGATTTATATAAAAGCTTTATCATTCAAAACACTGCTAAGTATTTAATGACCCCTTATTTTTGCAAAAATGTTTTATAGTTAAAATTAAGACATAGAAGTATAACAAGGAAGACCATGAGCGCCATTATCACCAGTAAACTAAGCCCCAATTCGAGCGAGTTTCAGCAAAACAGTACCGCGATGCAAGCGCTCGTCGATGATTTATATCAGCATCTGCATAAAATTACCCAAGGTGGATCAGAGCGTGCTCGAGCTAAGCATTTAGCGCGCGGTAAGCTGTTACCTCGCGCGCGCGTAGAGCGTCTACTCGATGTTGGCACGCCGTTTTTGGAAGTGGCGCCGATGGCAGCGCATGATATGTATGATGCCGATATCCCAGCGGCAGGCGTGATTGCCGGTATTGGCCGTATTAACGGCATCGAGTGCATGATCGTCTGTAATGATGCTACGGTGAAAGGCGGCACTTACTACCCGATGACGGTTAAAAAACACTTGCGCGCACAGGAAATCGCGCAGCAAAACCATCTGCCTTGTGTTTATCTCGTTGATTCAGGCGGCGCGAATCTGCCGAATCAAGACGAAGTATTCCCTGATAAAGACGACTTTGGGCGTATCTTTTTTAATCAAGCCAATCTGAGCGCGGCAGGTATTCCGCAAATCGCCGTAGTCATGGGCAGCTGTACCGCAGGCGGCGCTTATGTGCCGGCAATGAGCGATGAGTCTATTATTGTCAAAGACCAAGGGACGATATTTCTCGGCGGCCCGCCACTGGTCAAAGCGGCAACGGGTGAAGAGGTCAGCGCAGAAGACTTGGGCGGCGGTGATGTGCACACGCGGCTATCAGGGGTGGTCGATTATCTAGCACAAAACGATACCCATGCGTTGTCGATTGCCCGCGATATCGTTGGGCATTTGAACCGCGATGCGAAAGTCATTCCCAATCAAATCACCCCGCGGCCTCCATGCTATGATGTCAAAGAGCTGTACGGCATTATTCCGACTGATAAGCGTAAACCGTTTGATATTAAAGAGATCATCGCCCGTATCGTCGACGATAGCGCCTTTGATGAATTTAAGGCGCGCTTTGCCAATACGCTCATTTGCGGCTTTGCCCATATCGAAGGCATGCCTGTCGGTATTATCGCCAATAACGGTATCTTATTTAGTGAGTCGGCGCAAAAAGGCACACACTTCATTGAGCTGTGCTGTAAACGCAAAATCCCGCTGGTGTTTTTGCAAAATATCACCGGCTTTATGGTCGGACGTAAGTATGAGAACGAAGGCATCGCTCGTCATGGTGCCAAAATGGTGATGGCGGTTGCCAATGCCAAAGTGCCCAAATTTACCGTCATCGTTGGCGGCTCTTTTGGCGCAGGTAACTATGGCATGTGTGGCCGCGCTTACGATCCAAGGTTTTTATGGATGTGGCCGAACGCGCGCATCTCGGTGATGGGCGGCGAGCAAGCCGCTTCGGTACTGGCAACGGTGAAGCGTGATAACTTCGAACGCAGTGGCGAGGCGTGGAGCGCTGACGATGAAGAAGCGTTTAAAGCACCAATACGCGATATGTATGAGGAGCAAGGCCATCCTTATTATGCCACTGCAAGGTTATGGGATGATGGTGTCATTGATCCTGCTGATACCCGTCAGGTATTAGCGTTAGGGCTGAGCGCGGCTCATAACGCACCTATTGAAGAGACGACCTTTGGTATTTTTAGAATGTAGATTTAGTTTGATAAGTGATAATTCTTGTCTACAAGTATGATAGGAAACTTGGCGTGTGGCTGGTAAAGATTTTCTTGCGTGCTGTGCCTACGCCGACAGAGGCTGCAAAAATTTCTACCAGCCACACTATTTACTTTTCAAAATAGAACTACTGTATTGAAAGAAAAGCCGCTACAAAACTAAGAGAAAAATTATATGAATAATTATAAAAACCTATTAGTAACGATAGAAAAATACGTCGCAACCGTAACTTTAAACCGTCCTGAAATACGCAATGCGTTTAATGATAAAACAATTAGCGAATTAACCTCTGTGTTTAAGCAGTTGGGTCAAAGCGATGACGTTCGTGTGATTGTCTTAGCGGCAGCAGGCAAGGCCTTTTGTGCCGGCGCGGATCTGAACTGGATGCGAGCGATGGCAGATTATGATTATCATGAAAATCTAGCCGATGCTGATAAACTCGCGCAAATGCTCAAAACCATTTATGACTGCTCAAAGCCCACCATTGCGGCTATCCAAGGTGATGTTTATGCCGGTGGCATGGGGCTGGTGGCAGTGTGTGATATCGCTATCGCGGTTAAAAATGCGAATTTCTGTCTCAGTGAAGTGCGCTTAGGTCTAGCGCCTGCAACGATTAGCCCTTATGTGATAAAGGCGTTAGGCGCGCGTGCCTCACAGCGTTACTTCTTAACCGCTGAGGTGTTCAATGCCAAAAAAGCACGGCAACTTGGGTTTGTACATGAGCGCGTCAGTGAAGAGAGCCTAGATGATACGGTCGCTAGGCTATGCGCGAAGATCGTCAATAATAGCCCTGATGCGGTCAAGACCTGTAAGCGCTTACTTCATGATATCGAAGGTAAGCGTATTAATGATGAGTTAATCGCTGATACGGTGAAGGAGATTGCTGATATTCGCGCGTCAGAGCAAGGAAAGGAAGGCGTACAAGCCTTTTTGCAAAAGCGTAAGCCGGATTGGTTGGCTGATAAGGGGTAATAACCCGTTTAAATTAAGGCAAAATAACAAATATAAAGCACAGGAATTGCTATGTTCTCCAAAATACTCATCGCCAACCGTGGTGAAATCGCTTGCCGAGTCGCGGCTACTGCCAAACGTATGGGCGTACGTACGGTCGCCGTTTATTCAGATGCTGACCGATATGCCAAGCATGTCGCTGTTTGTGACGAAGCCGTTTATCTCGGCGGTTCTGCGCCTAAAGACAGCTACTTGAAAGGCGATGCGCTCATTGCCATTGCCAAAGATCGCGGCGCGAAGGCGATTCATCCCGGTTATGGGTTTTTAAGTGAGAACGCTGATTTCGCTGAGGCCTGTCAAAATGCAGGTTTAGTATTTATCGGGCCCTCAGCGAATGCCATACGCGCGATGGGCGGCAAATCGGAGTCTAAGCGCTTGATGGAAGCGGCTGGCGTGCCTCTGATACCAGGCTATCACGGTGATAAACAAGATAGCGATTTTTTGAAGGCGCAAGCAGACGCTATTGGCTATCCGGTGCTCATTAAAGCCAGTGCAGGCGGCGGCGGTAAAGGCATGAGAATCGTTGAGGATAGCAATAGCTTCGACGATCTTTTAGCGTCCTGCCGCCGTGAAGCCATCACCAGCTTCGGTGATGATCAAGTTCTCATTGAAAAGTACGCCCTCAAACCGCGCCATATCGAAATCCAAGTCTTCGGTGATAGCGGCGGGAATTATGTACATCTGTTTGAGCGCGACTGCTCGGTACAGCGCCGCCATCAAAAGGTACTAGAAGAAGCGCCTGCGCCTGACGTCGATGAGTCCATGCGGGCGGCCATGGGAAACGCTGCCATCGATGCTGCGCGTGCAGTCGATTATGTCGGTGCGGGTACGGTCGAGTTTATCGTTGAGCAGCGCGAGACGGGTATGAGTTTTTATTTTATGGAGATGAACACCCGTCTGCAAGTCGAGCATCCCGTGAGCGAAGCGATAACAGGCGTCGATTTGGTGGAGTGGCAATTACTGGTAGCCGCCGGTCAGAAACTACCGAAAACGCAAAATGAATTATCTATCAATGGTCATGCGATTGAAGCCCGTATTTGCGCGGAGAATCCTGACAATAATTTCTTGCCAGCAACGGGGACGCTGTTCACGTATCAAAAGCCTGAACATAGTACTTTTACTATTAACAAAAACGGTAATGATGTGCGTATCGATGATGGGGTACGCGAGGGCGATGTCATCAGCCCGTTTTATGACTCTATGATTGCCAAGCTTATCGTGCATGCGCCAACCCGCGCGCAAGCATTAGCGAAAATGGATCAAGCATTAGCACTCACTCGTATCGTTGGCTTACCCAATAATGTCGCGTTCCTGCGTTATGTGATTAATACCGACTCTTTTAGTCAGGCCAATCTAGATACGGCTTTAATAGAGCGTGAAGCGACTGAGTTATTCAATCAGCACCCGTTAGAGCTATCGGCGTTGGTAACCACTGCTATCGTGCAACAATTGGCTAGTGAGAAAGACACAGTGAGAAATAATGCCAATGATCCCTTTAGTCAGCTCTCTGCGTTCCGCGCTTATACCGACTACACGCGTACTTTTAACCTCATTTATAATGAAGAAAATTACCTTGCTCATATTAGTAATTGGCACAATGCTAATAATGCTGCACGTCAAAACAATGCGGGTCAAAAAAATACAGATAGCACCGATCGTTTTTCTTTAACGATTGAGCATGATACGAGTGGGGAAAGCCCCTTAGAAAAGTCAGATGAGGCTTTATATAACGCTCAAGTCAGCTACCATAGTGATGATGCCCACAATCATACCTTATGGCTCGATGATACGCGCATCAAAGCGCAAAGTTGGACGTATAACGAGACGGTTTATGTCTTTACCGATAGGGGTCGCGATCAGATTGAACTTATCGATGCCATGGCTTATGCAGGGGAGGATTCTGCCGCTGCTGGTAGTCTCAAGTCGCCTATGCCAGGACAGGTGATTGCCTTTAAAGTCGCGGTCGGCGATAGCGTCAAGCAAGGCGAGCCATTAGCGGTGATTGAAGCGATGAAAATTGAACATACGATTACCGCGCCCACTGACGGCGTTGTCGCAGAATTGCTATTTGCAGCGGGCGACTTAGTCGCCGATGGTGATGAGCTACTGCGTATTGATAGCGAGACGAGTGAAGCTTAAGGATACTAACTATGAATAACGCGTACCCAAATCATGTCACCATCGTCGATGTCAGTCCGCGTGATGGCTTACAAAACGAATCCATGACTGTACCGACAGCGATCAAACAGGCCTTAATCGAAGATTTGATCAAAGCAGGGGTTAAGAAGATTGAGACTACTAGCTTTGTTTCCCCTAAATGGGTGCCACAGATGGGCGATAATAGTGATTTGATGACCGCACTTGCGCCTAATAGACAAGATGACGTGATCTACTCAGTGCTGGTGCCAAACATGCGCGGCTTTGATAATGCAATCGTGCATCACCCAGATGAGGTGGTTATCTTTGCCTCAGCAAGCGAAACCTTTAGTCAAAAAAACATCAATTGCAGTATCGATGAGAGTATCGAGCGTTTTGCGCCAGTCGCTGCCGCGGCCAAAGCGCAAGGCATCAAAGTACGCGGCGTAATCTCCTGCACGGTCGGCTGTCCTTATGAGGGCGAGATTGACCCTAGTCAAGTGGCTTATGTGACCAAACGCTTGGTTGAGATTGGCGCGGAACAAATTGGCATCGCTGATACTATAGGCGTCGGTACGCCTATTAAGGTAAAAAAAGCGTTAGCAGCGGCACTTGAGTATATCGATATTGCACATATCTCAGGCCATTTTCACGATACTTATGGACAGGCGCTGAGCAATACTTTAGCGGCGCTCGAGATGGGCGTTAACGAATTTGATACCTCAGTGGCGGGCCTTGGCGGTTGTCCTTATGCTAAAGGCGCTACGGGCAATGTCGCGACCGAAGATGTGGTCTATATGCTCCATGACATGGGGATTGAGACTGGTATTAATTTAGATAAATTAGTCATCGCAGGCGAGCGCATCAGCGAATTTTTAGGACGCCGTAACGAATCTAACGTTGCAAGAGCTTTGATTAATAGGCGTTCAGCTTAAGTCATCCTGTTTTAATTAATATAAATATCTACCGCTGCGTATAGCTGGCACAAATTTTATTCGCTTGCTGTGTGACTTCGTCACTCCAGAGGCTTCAAAAAATTTATGCCAGCCATACCATTTTTATACATGCTATATTTTTATATAAGTTATCTAATTTTATTAATAGAGTGAAAGATTATAAATAAGGAATTATTATGAGTTTACCCGGTTTAGACTTTCAGCTTGGCGAAGATATTGATGCGCTGCGTGATGTGGTAGCGCAGTTCGCCGCTAAAGAAATCAGCCCGCGCGCAGGCGAGATTGATAGCAGCGATGAGTTCCCGATGGATCTATGGCAAAAAATGGGCGATTTAGGCTTACATGGCATTACCGTACCTGAAGAATACGGCGGCGCTGACATGGGCTACGTCGCTCATATGGTGGCGATGGAAGAGATTAGCCGTGCATCCGCCTCTATTGGTCTAAGCTACGGCGCGCACTCAAACCTTTGCGTCAATCAGATCAAGCGCAACGGCTCAGAGGCACAAAAGCAGAAATTTTTACCTAAGCTAATCACCGGCGAGTTCATCGGTGCGCTTGCCATGAGTGAGACGGGTGCAGGGTCTGATGTGACCAGCATGAAGCTTAAAGCCGAGGAAAAAGGTGACGTCTTTGTGCTAAACGGTAGCAAAATGTGGATTACCAATGGCCCAGATGCCGATGTGATGGTGGTCTATGCCAAGACCAATCCTGAGCTTGGCGCGCAAGGGATTACCGCCTTTATTATCGAAAAAGGTATGGACGGTTTTGGTACGGCGCAAAAGCTCGATAAACTTGGGATGCGTGGTAGCCACACCGGCGAGATGACTTTCAATAATGTTGAGGTGCCAAAAGAGAACGTTTTAGGTGGCCTGAACAACGGCGTAAAGGTACTGATGAGCGGCCTTGATTATGAGCGCGCAGTATTGGCAGCGGGTCCTATCGGTATTATGCAAGCCGTGATGGACAATGTCGTGCCCTACATTCATGACCGTAAGCAGTTCGGTCAAGCGATTGGCGAGTTTCAGCTGATTCAAGGTAAAGTCGCTGATATGTACACGATTTTGCAAGCAGGTCGCAGCTTTTTATATACCGTCGGCAAGAATCTCGATATGCTAGACGCACAAGGTGCAGGTCATAGCCGGCAAGTACGTAAAGACTGCGCTAGTGTGATTCTATGGTGCGCGGAAAAAGCGACCCTGATGGCAGGCGATGGCATCCAAATCTTTGGTGGTAACGGCTATACCAATGAGTATCCGCTTGGGCGCTTATGGCGCGATGCTAAGCTGTATGAGATTGGCGCAGGCACCAGCGAGATTCGCCGTATGCTGATTGGTCGAGAGTTGTTTAATGAGACTAAATAGGTAGTTTAGAGTTGATCTTGTAATAAAAAAAGCAGTAAGTCCAAGACCGACTGCTTTTTTATTTTTAACACTTTTAATATAGCTTTAAACCACTAGCTGCTTTTTACTGTAATCAAAATATCTAGCCAAGCCATTGAGAAGTAAGTCATCACGCAAGCGTACCGGACGATTGACATGCTCAGCAATCATAGCCGCATCACCGCCGGTCATGATCAGCTCAAAGTTAGGATGGCGATGAGTGATCTCATTGATAGCACCAACGATAGATAATAAAATGCCGTGATGGACCGCATCTTGAGTGGTGACTCCTTGCGCGATACTATCAAAAGCACCGTTTGAAATCGTAATCTGCTTAGTACCCGAAAATAGCGACTCGCGCTGCAAATAGATGCTCGGAAAAATATAACCGCCTAAATGCTCGGCATGATCGATCAGATCTATCGTGACCGCGGTACCGCAGCCCACTACACATTGACGCTTCGTCCTATCTACTGCGCCAAGCATCTGTAACCAGCGATCACAGCCTAATTGTTTGGCATCATAGCGACTACTCATCAGCGCGTGAGACGAGTCGACATTGACAAACTCAAAGGGTATACCCAGCCGACTGAGCGTCTGTGCTACTTTGCCATTGAGCTCATCACCCAGCACTGATGAGATACCGATAAAGTCAGGCGCGTAACGCTCAAATCGATCGGTCAGTCCCATTAGCAGCTCAGCTGGCGCTTGCAAATGCTGGCGTGCATTGTGCGAGACAATTTGGCCAATATCATCAGTGAGCCAGTATTTAAGCCTAGTATTACCTAGATCTAGCCAGAGCATAGTTTTTCCTTATTGGCTCTTTATCTAGTGTTCATTAAGTCTCATTTATCACATCAATGCGACCGGTAAAAAGTGCTGAAATATTACCGTTATCTTGCTGCAATTGCAAACAGCCGTTTGTATCGATACCACAGGCACGGCCTTCGATAACGTGCTCGTTATTGTTAAGATTTTGCGTGATTCTTACTCTCAAACCTTTGAGGGCATCTTGCGGTGTAAACTCTCGGTTAAACTGAGCCATTGCATACTGGGTAGAGCTGGGCTGTACATGAGACTTTGCGGCCGATATAGCTTTGAAGCAAACGACAGCGTCTAGTAAAGCCTGACTGATTTGCTCATAAATAAGGCTTAAGCTTGGCAAAGATTGTAACGGATTATCCTTGGCATCTTTATGTATCGACTCATGTATATCTTGTAGGCTAATCGCTTGATAACTCATGCCCTCTAGCGTTTGTTCGGTGAGCTTAGGCGTCGCCGCTACATTTAACCCCACGCCGATCACCACGCCTTTCAGTTTGCTTGCTATCCATACCGGCTCAATCAAAATGCCGGCCAATTTATTAAAAGCGATAAGGCTGTTGTCATTTAGATCAAAACCTAAATCTTGCTTGTGCAGTGGATAAAAGCCCAAATCATTGGCCCATTTGACTCCGATGGGTGTTTTGCTTTGAGCGGTTAATTGCACGTTAAGATTTTTTATAATTGGCATTTTTGCTAATTCTAAACCAATCATTAACGATAGCAGGCCACTGATAGGGGTGTTAATCGGATGATAAAGGGAGAGATAGACATTGCCCGGCGGCGATTGCCAAGAGCGGGTATGTTGCCCACGACCTGCTGTCTGCGTCTCAGCGGTCAGTAGCTGTTTATCATTACTATCAAGCTCACCTGCTTGTAATGCCTCTAGCAGCTCGCTATTGGTTGATTTGCTACTAGAGAGGTGCCGATGGTTGAGCGCGGATAAGCTATTGTTTTGAATAGATAAAGGCATAAGGAGTTCGCTAAAAATAGAGTGGTTTGAGCTGACGTCAGATGACTTGTAAGACAATAATTACTGAGATGTTTGCTATACTAAGCGCCTGCTACTGCGTAAGTCAGGCAAGTTATTATGAGCTAAAAGGTTATCTTATTAAATAGCAGACCCATAATAGCTGAACAAAACAGCAGAATAATCAGAGCGCAAAATAAAGGATTTCGTTAATGCTATATGTATGGTTTGTGATTGCCGGCGCGTTTGCTGGCGTTTGCGCGGGTTTATTCGGCATCGGTGGCGGCATGATAATCGTACCGGCTCTCGTTTGGATTTTTACCGCGTATAATTTTTCGCCAGAGGTCGTCACTCACTTAGCGGTTGGCACCTCTCTGGCGACTATTATCGTCACGTCTATCAGTTCATTGACTGCGCATAATAAACGCGGCGGCGTGCGCTGGGAGATTTGGCGCGGTATGGCTATCGGCCTTGTCGTGGGTAGTGTCGTTGGCGCAGGCATTGCTGACATGATAAATGGACAAGCACTACAAGCGATCATCGGTATCGGTGCTTTATTAGTCGCGCTGAAGATGCTGTTTTTTTCTAATAAAGAACAATTAGGCAAACCGCTACCTTCTAAAGGCATACAAGTCGGAGCAGGGACAGGTATCGGTATGGCATCCTCCATATTTGGCATTGGCGGCGGTAGTCTGACCGTACCATTTTTGAATTGGGCAGGGCTTCCGATGAAGCAAGCGGTTGGCACCTCCGCCGCTTGTGGTCTGCCTATTGCAGTGGCGGGAGCACTCGGGTTTGCTTGGTTTGGGCAAGATGTAGCTAATCTACCCGCAGGCACGATAGGTTTTGTGCATATTATTGGCTTTATCTGTATATCGGTGGCTAGCTTTATTACAGCTAAAATCGGTGCAAAGCTTGCGCACCAACTGCCAGCACTGATGCTGAAACGAGCTTTTGGAGTATTATTGATATTTGCAGGCGGGCAGCTGTTTTTGAGTGGGATTGGGGTGTTGTAATTATCTTCTTTTTAAATGTCTTTTGCGTAGTAAGAGTCGTTATATTCAAAGCAAAGCGGCTAAGCAAACTTGTAGCCAAGCTGATCTCGTGCAAACGCAATACCTTTAAAGACCCTAAAAACCCATCCCAATTTCAGGTAGAATAGCCGCCTGTTTTATTATCGAAAAACTCACCGTTTATGCGTTTAAAATCTCTCAAACTGGCAGGCTTTAAGTCCTTTGCCAATGTCACTACTTTTAGCTTCCCTCGCGGCATCACTGCTATCGTCGGGCCAAACGGCTGCGGCAAATCAAACGTCATTGATGCAATCCGTTGGGTATTAGGCGAGACCTCCGCCAAGCAGTTGCGCGGCGGCGCGATGAGGGATGTAATCTTTGCCGGTACGCAAGATAAATCGGCTAAAAGCGTGGCCAGCGTTGAGCTGACCTTTGAACATACCCAAGATAAGCAGACGGGCATTCGCCACGAGCTCAACCTCTATCAGGAGCTATCAGTACGTCGGCAAGTCAACATGGAGGGCCGCTCCGATTATTTTATCAATGGTACACGCTGTCGTCGCCGTGATGTGGTCGATGTGTTTTTGGGCACAGGGCTTGGCGCGCGTAGTTATGCCGTGATTGAGCAAGGCATGATCGGACGTATCGTTGATTCAAGCCCCATGCAGCTGCGCGAGTTTATCGAAGAGGCGGCGGGGGTATCGCGTTATCAGGCTCGGCGGATAGAGACGCAAAAGAAGCTTGAAAAGACACAGGAGAATTTAGCGCGTCTGCACGATATGCAAAGCGAGCTAGTCCGTCAACAAAAAAGCTTAGCGCGTCAAGCGAGCAGCGCTCAGCGCTACAATGAGCTGGCCGAGACCTTAGCGGATATTAAGCAACAACTGGCGATTCAGCAGTTATATCAAGCCAAACAAGCCCAACTGCAACATAAGAATGCGTATGAAGGTAGTGATTTAGCACTCAAAGAGCTGCAAGCGCACTATGAGCAGTTAAAGCATAAGCAAGACAAGCTCAGCACCCAGATTAACCAAGAGCAATGGCTAAAAGACGAGGCACAAAGCGCGCATTATCATCAGCAGCTTGAGCTTCAACAAGCAAAGCATCAGCTAGACGATGTTATGGCGAAGCTAACAGTGATTGAGCAGCAGCTGGTTGCTTTGGAGCGGCAGCGTCAGCAGTCGACTGACGAGCTTGATAGAATAAAGGATGAGCAGGATCAGCAGCAGCTCGAGCTTGCTCGCCTGCAGCCAGAGCTTACTAAGCTAACCAAGAAGCGGCAAACGTATCAAGCGGAAGAGCCGCCACTACAACGCGCATGGTCTGAGTCACAATCGCAGTTAACGCGTCTGCAAGATAACGTGCGTACCCTCGAGCAGCAGCAAGCCATCAATAGCCAAGCGCAAAAGCGTCATCAGCTGAGTCAAGAGAAGCTCGCTGCTCGCCAGCAAAGTTGGCAAACGCTGTGGGATCAGGCGCAGACTCAAAGCCCTACTCATGATGACTCTTTGAGCATAGATGAGCAAGACAAAAGCGCCAGCAGCGTTATCGATGAGATAGAAGCTCAGTTACAGCAGCGTGCGCGTCAGCAAGATAGCGTCGCTGAACGGCTAGCGGATTTGCAACCGCAAGCTCATACGTTGCAGCAGCGTTTGACCGAGCAGCTACGCGAGGTGACAGCACAAGAAAAAAGCCACGCGCTACTGGCAGGCGAGTACGATACGCTACATAAGATCGTACATGCCAAAACGACTCAGAAGCCGACCGCACAAAAAGAGAAGTCGGATAAAGGTTTGGCAAATGACGTTGTTATTAATACTGACAATCTACTGCCGGTTTCCACTTTGCGCGAGCAAATCAAGCTTAGTCCACTTGGCAAGGAGCATGCGCAAACCCTTGATAAGGTATTAGCATTATGGCTAGATAGCCAAGTGCTTACTGATGAGCAAGTGGGTCTAATCTCAGAGCCAGAGCTTTCTAGATATCTGCCAAATTTACTGAGCTTTCAGCATAGTCAACACTCCCAAAGTGAAGCTAATAAACAGTCAGTTAGTCGCCATAGTTTGTGGCTGCCTGCACAGATGGCCGATAGCGCTGATCAGGGTTTTACAGCCAAGCTACCTGCTAATTTGCAAGCTAAAGTACAGCCTTTATCTGCATTAATTACTAAGCCTGCTTTAGCGATATGGCAGCAGTGTTATTTATATCTTGCAGATGATGCGCCTAACCGCGAGACCACTGCAGAATTGACCGAAATCCTAAAAGTATTGCCGTCATCGGTTTTATTAGTGACTGCAGAAGGTTGGTTGATTAGCGCTAGTGGCACTATGAATTTTAATCAATTCGCCAAGCAACAAGACGCTGCGCAAAACAGTCAATTTTTGATGCAGCGTATGCAACAGCAGCAGCGTTTAATAGAGTTGGAAGAGCTGCTTGATACTAGCGATGAGCACATTGATTGCTTGCATAAGCAAATAAAGAGAAGCCAAAGCGAGTATGACGCGCTAAGAATCAGCTTAGATGAGAGCCGCGCTCAAAACGAGCAGCTTACCCGTGAGGTGTATGATTATCAGCAGCAATTGGCAACTGAGAAAGCTGCCCTCAAGCAAAGACAGGCCGATGCCCAGCGTTTGCAGAGCGACAAATTGGCACTGAAGCACGAGCAACAAGAGCTTGCCGCCGAGCAACAAACACTCAATGATGAGTGCGTGCAAATCGAAACAGACTTACAACTCATAAGGCCCAAAGTCCAAGCTGCACAGGATCGGCGTCAGCAGCTACAAGAAGAGCGTCACGAGCTGCAGCGCAATCGCCAAAAAGTTGACGCCGATTGGCAAGCCCTGCAGCTGCGCCAACAAAAACTTGAGATGCACCTTGAGCATAGTGCTAATAGTCTACAGCGTGCAGCGCAATTTCTTGATGAGTCTTTACAAAACTGGCAGACACTGATCGCCAATCGTGACAGCTACCAACAACAACTGCCAACGCTGCAGGCCACATTACAGACTATAAAAGCCAAGCGCGATGAGCAGCAAGATTTATTAGCCACGCGTGAAGCCGCCCTGAGCATCCTTAAAGATGGGTACAACGAGCAGCAATCTGCCTTAGATACTTTGCAGACTACCTTACAGGATCAGCAAGAGAGCAATGCCAAACAGGCGACAGAGCTGGCGCTGAGCGAGTCTAAACTCAACGATGCAAAGGATAGCGTACAGAGCGCATTAGATGAGTACCATTATATTTTATCTAATAGTAGTGAGCAGGCGTTAAAGGCTGCGCCGCCGCAGATAAGTGTCTCAAGCTTATTAACCGATTTTATTACTCATAAACGCCGCGTCCGTCCCGAGAAAATCGCTGAATTACAAGCTGAGCAGGCCAGTCTTGAGCAGCAAATCAGTAAAATAGGCGCGGTCAATCTGGCAGCAGTGGCAGAGCTGGCTGAGGTTAATGAACGCTTAGAGCCGCTTGCACAGCAGACCGAAGATATTGCCGCTAGTATGCAGACTTTGACGGATGCTATTGCTTCGATTGATGAGACGACTAAGACGCT
Organism: Psychrobacter sp. Ps3; assembly: GCF_022129275.1. Classification (NCBI taxonomy): domain Bacteria; kingdom Pseudomonadati; phylum Pseudomonadota; class Gammaproteobacteria; order Moraxellales; family Moraxellaceae; genus Psychrobacter; species Psychrobacter sp. Ps3. The sequence continues at coordinate 54,883 of NZ_JADQAL010000007.1, read as the reverse complement.
ATTTATGCAAACCTTGGAGTCGGTCAATGGTGAGTTATCTAAACTGTTCGCCAAAGTATTTGGCGGCGGGCAAGCCAGTCTAACGCTAGATTTGCAGGATATGCCTACGGATACCCAATCTGATATCAGCGCTGATAAATCTGAACATTGGCGCGCAGGGTTGACGTTAATGGCGCAGCCAAAAGGCAAGCGTAATAGCCGTCTCGCTGTACTCTCAGGCGGCGAAAAGACCTTGACTGCGCTGAGCCTAATTTTTGCCATATTTAAACAGCATCCGGCGCCGTTTTGCGTGCTCGATGAAGTCGATGCGCCGCTTGACGATGCTAATGTTGCTCGTTTTACTAGCTTGATTCATGAGTTGGCGGATGATTTACAGTTTATCTTCATTAGCCATAATAAGCTCTCGATGCAGATTGCCGATGAGCTAAAAGGTATCACTATGCCTAGCGCAGGTGTTTCTACTTTAGTCAGCGTCTCACTTGATGAAGCCGAAAAGTACATCGAAAGTTAACTATAGTCGATCCACTATAAAAGAAATGCAGTGCTACTGGAATGAATTTTGCGCAGCCTCTGGGAACGCAGCACGCAAGGAAAATTTATACCAGTAGCACATTACAATGCCTGTACTCTTTTACTCTTTTTATTTAGGATTTACTATATCATGAGTTAAGTATTGATAAACAAACTTTATAATTTAGGGTAAAATCAAAGCCGTTATATTTATGGCAAGTTTCTATTCGTTTTCTACACGCTTTTTACCCGCTATCATCTACTGAACGGCACGTGCAATGATGAGTATCAAGTGTCAAACCGTTACAAGGTGATGACGCTTTTAGGTAGCCGTGCTAGACTGATAGCGTTTAAACTGCTGTATATGCTCTGATTACTTTTATCATTACCTATATTGTTAGCTATATTATTATTAGGATGTATTCTCTTATGACCGCTATCCAGTTTGTGTTGATCGCCATTGCCGCTTTGATTGTGCTAGCAGGACTGTTTATGGTCATTCGTAGTTTCAAGCGCCGACAAGATACTGATGCGGCCGCCGTTAATTATGATAAAAACGGTATCCCTATCATTCCGCGTCATGAGCGCAATGTCGTTGATGAGCCAGACTTCGATGATACTATCGCCGGTGAGACAACGATTGCTCCTAATAGAGAGTATCTGAGTGCTGTGGTTGAAGAAGAGCCGTTGACACAAAACTATACTGAGGTTGATGCGCAGCTGACACAAAATCGTGGTACGACGGCTGATGTCAATGATAATGAAACCAATCCTGAGTATGCCCGCTGGCAAGCAGAACAGCAGCGCGCAGATGACGAAGAGTTTGCGCAATTCGCCCAAGACAATAACTCTGACATTCAAAGCGAGCCGGATGCTTTTTCAAGCCTGATGTCAGCGACCGATAGCCTGATGCCCGTGATTGATACTGCCGAGGAGCCGAGCTTCACGGACAACAGCCCTGTGCTCGACCAGCACTTATTGACGCCTATTGATGAGGCGCAAAACGGACCGCTGATAAATGCCAAAGACAACATCAATATTACTATTTTGCCGCAGCAAAGCCGTGAGCGCCCGAATGTGATTATTCGCGGCAGTGATTTATTAACCTTAGTGGATAAGTACGGCTTGCGCTTTGGCGCGATGAATATGTTCCATCGTTATGAGCAAAAAGACGGCACCGGTATGCTTTGGTTTAGCATGATGGGTATCACTGATAATGGTATCGCACCTTTTGATCCGCATAGCGTGGCGACCAATGTCTATAGCGGCGTGGTGTTGTTTTTATCGCTGCCACATCCGCAAGCGGTGCGTAGTTTTGATAGCATGATGAGTATTGCCTATATGATGGCAAGCGATCTTGATGCGATAATGCTAGACGAAAATAACGAACCGATTACGCCAGATTATAAGCAGCAGCTACGCAATCAAGTCCGCGATTACGACAGCTAAAATAGCCAAATAACCTCTCATTTAACGTCATTTTTATTAAGCAAAAGTGGCGTTTTTTTACGCCAGTCTTTACTGTAAAGCGCCCCCTAAATTGTTATCATAGTTGCTATTATCAATCGCTCAATAACCACTATAGATACCGACTATGACTGACTCTGGCAACTCTAATAATACTCATAACTCTAAAAACCATGCGACCCATGCGACCCATGATAGCGATGTCATTAGCAAAATGCGCACCTTGATTGCAGCGCTAAAAACGCATAATAATGCCTATTACGTCCTTGATAATCCTATGATTGAGGATAGCGAGTACGATCAGCTGCGTCTGTCCCTTATCGAGCTTGAAGAAGAGTATCCAGATTTGGTGCAGCCTGATAGCCCGATTAATCAAGTCGGTGATGTGCCGCTATCGGCCTTTACCCAAGTCACCCATGACATTGCTATGTTATCGCTTGGCAATGTCTTTGATTATGATGAACTCAGCGACTTTATGCGCCGCGTCAATGATCGTCTAAGCGCCGCCCAGCAAAACCCTGAGTATGAGATGGAGATGAAGCTCGATGGCTTGGCCGTGTCGCTAAAATACGAGTATGGCCAGTATGTACAAGCGGTCACTCGCGGCGATGGGCAAACGGGCGAGGATATCACCCAAAATGTCAAAACTATTCGTAATCTGCCTTTGTGGCTGGCAGATGCCAAAGATATCGAATTGCTAGAAGTACGCGGTGAGGTGTTAATGCCAAAAGCCGGTTTCGAGCGCCTCAATCGTCTAGCAGAGGAAAATGGTGAAAAAACCTTCGCCAATCCACGCAATGCCGCAGCAGGAAGTTTGCGTCAGCTCGACCCTGCGGTAGCGGCCAGTCGCCCGTTAGCGTTCTATGGCTATTCGGTCAATCAAGGCTTGCCTGAGCGTATCGACACTCAATCGGGTGCACTGGCTTGGCTTGGCGATATTGGCTTTACCGTCAGCGCAGTGCGCGTGGTTGCCAATCCACGCGAGGCGCAAGCGTACTATGAGTCAGTGATTGAAAAACGCGAAAAACTACCGTTTGAGATTGACGGAACAGTGATTAAAGTCAACAGCCTTGCTCTGCAGCAGCAATTAGGCTTTTTATCTAGAGAACCACGCTGGGCGACGGCTTATAAATTCCCTGCCGAAACCGTGATGACCCGCCTGCATACTATCGAATGGCAAGTCGGGCGTACCGGGCAAATTACCCCAGTCGGCAAGTTAGAGCCGGTCAAAGTTGGCGGCGTCACTGTCAGTAACGTCACCTTGCATAATTTTGGCGAGATTCAGCGCTTAGATGTGCGAGCGGGCGATATGGTCAGCGTCCATCGTGCTGGTGACGTCATTCCCAAAGTCACCCGCGTTTGGGAAGAGCAACGCCCAGATGATTCTCAGCCTGTCGAGCTACCTTCCACTTGCCCGGTTTGCGACTCACCCGTAGTGCTACCCGAGGGCGAAGCCTTAGCGCGCTGTACAGGCGGTTTGTTTTGTCCTGCGCAGCAAGTTGAGGCGCTTATCCACTTTGTCTCACGGCGGGCGATGGATATCGATGGGCTGGGCGAGCGCTGGCTGATGAGTTTTTTTGAGCATGGCCTTATCAAAACCGTCGCTGATATTTATCAGTTGCATAAGCATCAGGATGAAATGATTACCTTTGAAAAACTCGGCGAGAAATCGGTACAGAACATCATCGAAGCTGTTGAAGCCAGTAAAAAAACCACCTTAGCGAGATTCATCTATGCGCTCGGTATTCGCGGTGTTGGCGAAGGCACCGCACAAAACTTCGCGCAACAATTTGGTGATTTAGATAGCTTAATGAGCGCCGATATGGATGCCCTTATCGCCACGCCAGACGTTGGTACGATTACCGCCGAGCTGACCTACGAGTTCTTCCGCGCCCCGCACAATGTTGAAGTTATTGAAAAGCTGCGCGCTGCTGGCGTACATTGGGACGCCGTCGAGGTGGTCTCGGCAGATGGCTTGTTGCTCGATGGGCAGACGTGGGTCATCACCGGCGCGCTTGCGAGCATGGCACGTGACGAAGCCAAAGCAAAACTGCAAGCCTTAGGCGCAAAAGTGGTAGGCAGTGTATCTGCCAAAACTACGGCGCTACTGGCAGGGGAAAAAGCTGGATCAAAACTAACCAAAGCGGAAAAATTGGGTGTGAAAGTGGTGAGTGAGGAAGAGTTTTTGGCGATGGTTGGAGAGTAGTGCAAACGAGCAAAGTTAGCAAAAACAAGACCCTAGTTTATTCAAATAAACTAGGGTTATGAATTAAAACATCTGTAACCAACGCTTTTATAACAGGCACACTTACAGCGTTACCTAATTGTTTGTATGCAAAACTGTCTTTTGGATGCAAGACGTAAGAATCTGGAAAACCTTGTAATCTGGCGCATTCTCTAGGTGTCAAACGCCGTACGCGCCCATTATGATAAACCCCTAGCCTGTTAGAATCAGAGGCTGTTAATGTAATTGATACGCTATCAGGATCAAGGAATTTGAACACCTCAAAAGACATATTACCTGCGACTAAATTGTATAGACCCTCTTTTTCTTTAATATAGCGTTTATCCAATAAAGACTCAATGACCGTGTTTATATCGTCATAGGGATAAAAAGTAGCAATTTGTTCTTTGCTCAATGCTTTGCCATCTTGATGCGTACCAAAAATATTTTTTCGGCGATTAGCGATTAACAAATTCATAAAATCAATTTCATGGGGAGTGCATTGTCCGCGCAATCCTAAATCCCATGAATGTATAGAGTTGCCACCACGGCTATCAATAAGGCGTATGCCATGTAATCTATCTAAATCACCATCCAAAACCTGAGTTAGTTGAGAAATAAATGTGTCAGAACAATCGTAATACTCGTTGGGGTTTGACTCTAAAATATCTTTAACCAATACAGGCTGAATACTTTCAAACAAATCCATAGTGGTCAGACTTTGTTTGAAAGCATGTGAGTCTACGGCGCCAACATCATTTGCTAATGTCAGGATAGGTTTGGCGTCTTTAACGGCGACAATATAGATACGCACCCGATTTTGTGCCACACCATAATTACTAGAGTTTAATAGTCTATATTCAAATTGATACCCTAAGTCACTCAGTACATTTTTAATAGTTTCAAAAGTTTTGCCTTTATTATGACTGACAAGACCCCTGACATTTTCTAAAACACACATAGAAGGCTGTTTGGTGGCAATCAAGCGTGCCACATCAAAAAACAATGTGCCTCTTGTGTCTTCAAAACCTAATCGCTTACCTGCAGAAGAAAAAGCTTGGCAAGGAAATCCTGCTAATAATACGTCAAAATCTTTTACGTCAGACAATTGAGTAATATCACAATATGGATTTTCACCGAAGTTTTGCTCGTAAGTTTTGCAAGCTTCTTTATCTATTTCTGCACTAAGCACGCATTTGGTTTTGATACCATTTTTATTCAGTGCTTGTTCAAACCCCAGACGGATACCACCCGTTCCAGCGAATAAATCAATAAATGTAATCATCAAACGTTGTCTTTTATATAGTTAGCCATCTTTGATAAACTTGCATCAGAAAAATTAGCGGTGAAATCACTATAATTTAAAATGTTTTGCACGGCGCTTTTTCTTTGAAAGTTCCCTGAGCCATCGATAATATAACCTACTTTATGCCCATGCGAATGTGCTATAGACTGCCTGTTATTGGCATTTTGTGACTTTCTTTCAATAACAGAATTGGTAGTGACTTGAAAGCTAATTTCTATACCTATAGAGCGATCCGTTTTAGCATTAGAAATGACCAAATCAAATTTGGTGAGTTGATCGTTGTTTAATGTCATGTTTCTTAGAGTATGACCGTCAAAAGTGTAGTCGTCAGGCAACATGGCTTGTAGCTTATCTTTAATATAACCTTCACAAATGTACCCTAAGTCATTAGCGGTCGATCCACCAATTTGACGACTGACAAACAAATAGCGCTCTTTGATATATTTTTCTAGCTTATCGGCATCACCAATCATACTGCCAATAATTGCTTTTTCTAAGATTTCATCTGGCAAATTGGCAGGGTCTGTCGTATTCGCGCCCCAAATCAATAACATGCATACATCGAGCATATCATGATCAAAGGTTTGCCTGTTTTCAAGTAATAGCGTCTTTTCTACTCTAAGCTTTTTATTGTTCCAAACCCGCTTTTTAGGAGTGCTAAATACATAAGTATGAATCACATCATCAGCGGTAAATTGTAGCTGACCTGTAGGAAACAGCTGAGCAAAGTCTTTGCCATAGCGCTGTAAGCGTTCGCCGCCAATATCGGTTAGTACCATCAAATGCTTCAAAAATAAATTGGCAGACAGCTTTTTATTTTGAGCCAGTGCTTGCTGCCAAGCGTAGGGGGTGGCATCAGCAAACTTTAAAACATTGATAAAAATATCTTGCGTTTCAAGCAGCGGAATCAATGTGCTTTTGTCCGCCGCTTCTTCTACCAACTGCGTTGGCCAATAGTTACAAGCACCTTGTGCCAGCTCTTCGACAGTCTGCATAAAATAAAGCGCCCTATGTATAAATAAAAGATAGATTTTAACATCAATTGTATGTGGGCACGAGATGTAAATAGATCGGAGGTTGTAGGTTTATATGTGACTAAATACTATAATCCGCTCAACTTTTGCCACCTAAAATTTAAATTTAGAGTACCACGCTAACCAACTATCTAATCCTCATGCGGATTAACCATAGCCTCATTCTTTTTACCATCCGGAACAATCCTAATCGGCAATATCAAACCTTTAGCAAAGTCATCGGCGAACACATACTCGTATTGGCTAGCAGTGACCTCAGGAGTCGTATGAACGATAAGCTCAACCGTTTCGCCATCGGTAAGCTCGTGCGAGGTGTATGTGCTTTCTAGTTGGTTAAGGACTTTTGATACGGCCTCATTACTTGCCATGCCGACGGTGAGATTATGCTGCGCTGTTGCCTTATCGACGTTAAAATAATCGGCATAGTCCTGCACGTTTTGGCTATCGATAGCAAAGGGGTAATCATAATTAGCTCGTTCAGCCGCTTGTTCACCACTAGCCACTTTTGACCAGTCAATATCGGTAACTACTGACGAGGTTTTATTTGCAGTAGTCGCATTATTGACCTCTACAGAGACATTTCCCTCAGTATTAGCAGAAGTAGCGACGCTATCTTGGTTACTAGTATCACAACCCGTTAATGCGGCTATGCTAAGCGTAGATGCTAGCGTTAGACGTAATAGATGAATTCTCATCACTCTTCCTTTTTTATAAACAGCTTATTTGAGCATGAATTATAGGCAATTAGCATTGCTATTATTTTGACAGCTTTTATAAGCGTTCACCACTTAATCGGCCATAAAAAAACAGCCATCACTCGATGACTGTTTAACGTATTGCTAATCAATACAAATATAGTTTTAGTTAAAGCTCAATCACTATCACTGCTTGATTGACGCAATACTATTAACGACCCATCTTACAGTTGACTTGGTACTCTTTACCATTTGCCCATTTCGTAGCCAATATAGCTTCATCACCTTTCATGTGCCAAGCATAGATGATATCTGGGTTAGAGTCATTAATATAGCTTGCCGTGTCGCCATTGACGCCGCCGACTAAGATCACTTCTTGCTGTGACCAGTTCAGTTTAGGAACAGTGGCACTGATAGTCGCCTGATTTTTATTAATGGACTGCTTTGCTAGGATTTGGCTATCATCAGTACAAGTATAAGGGGCAGGCGCCATACGATCGTAAGCCATATCACTCGTACCATTTGTCGGAGTGGCTGGAGTAGTAGGAGCGGTAGGAGTAGTGGTAGAGCAGGCTGCTAGTAGAGCAACGGCAGGTAGGGTAGCGGTGAGTTTCATCATAGTATTCATAAACATCTCCAAAATATATTACTTTATTATTAGGGGTTCTAGCACTGTAGGTGCATAACATTTATGGTAACCAATGCATCTACTCTAGAGTGTTAGGAATTGTTCACTACCTTATAACTTCATTGCATAAATATTGACTAATGTAATTATGAAATTTAACTAAAAAAAGCGCTTGCTGACTTAAGCCAACAAGCGCCTTTTTTGGAGCTTCGTGCTATTTACACTTTTCTATCTCACGTTATTTAGTCTTACGCGGCGGTAAGCCCGTATGCTGAGTCTGAAAGTTACCTTTGCTGACTCTCTTTTTGGAGCGGTTGTTGGCTTGAGCTTTATTAGTACTATTTTTATTACGGTTCTGACGCTTAGCTGAGTCATTACCAACGCGGCTATTTTTCTTACGCGCCGATTGATAGCTGTCCTGCGCCGCATCGCGGCCTTCTAGATGCGCATTATATGGCGGGATAAGGCAGCCACGGTTTTTACCGATAAGATCGCTACGGCCCATATCTTGCAGCGCTTTACGCAGTATTGCCCAGTTTTTAGGATCATGGTAACGCAAAAAGGCTTTATGCAATTTACGCTGCTTACCTGATTTGACGATATCCATATCCCCGCCCACGCGGCTGACTTTATGTAGCGGGTCTTTGTGAGTGTGATACATCGTCGTCGCTGTTGCCATAGGGCTTGGGTAAAAGGCTTGTACTTGATCGGCGCGGTAGCCATAGCTTTTGAGCCACAGCGCCAGATTCATCATGTCTTCGTCTTTAGTACCGGGGTGCGCGGCGATAAAATAAGGTATTAGATACTGCTCTTTACCGGCCTCTTGACTGTATTGCTCAAACATCGCTTTGAACTTATCGTATGAGCCCATGCCCGGCTTCATCATCTTGGACAGTACGCCTTCTTCTGAATGCTCTGGGGCAATTTTTAGATAACCACCAACGTGATGGCTGACCAGCTCTTTGACGTATTCTGGATCTTTTACCGCCAGATCATAACGTAGACCGGATGCAATCAGGATCTTCTTCACGCCTTTGATATCACGCGCTTTACGGTATAGCTGAGTCAAATTACTATGATCAGTAAGCAGGTTTTCGCAGACGTCTGGATAGACACAAGAGGGCTTACGGCAGTGCTTTTCGATGGTTTCATCTTTACAGTTAAGGCGATACATATTGGCCGTCGGGCCGCCAAGGTCGGAGATGACGCCTGTGAAGTTTGGCGCGGTATCACGAATGGCTTCGACTTCACGTAGGATAGAGTCCTCAGAGCGGTTTTGAATAATACGACCTTCGTGCTCGGTGATTGAGCAAAAAGTACAACCGCCGAAACAGCCGCGCATGATATTGACCGAAAACTTAATCATGTCATAAGCAGGGATACGCGCATCGCCGTAGCTCGGATGCGGCAAACGTGCATAAGGCAAGTCAAAGACATAATCCATCTCTTCGGTCGATAGCGGAATTGGCGGTGGATTGAGCCAGACATCGATAGAAGTGAAGGAGTTACCCGCGCCGCTACTATGACGCTGCACTAGCGCCCGCGCGTTACCCGGGTTAGTCTCGAGATGTAGAATACGGCTGGCATGCGCGTAGAGCACCGGATCTGATTTGACATGATCGTAGTCGGGCAAGCGAATGACAGTTTGCTCACGTGGCGGCATTTTTAGCTTATGTTTAAGAGCAGTTTTTGGCTTATATTCTTTATTATCTTCAGCCTCCATACCGCGCATTTGCACCACTTGCGTATCCGTATCGACTTGCTCAGCGTTCAGAACTTTATTAGTGACAGGCTCTGCGACAAATCCTGCGTATTGGGCAGACATACCAGTCATCGCTTGGCCAACGGGCGAATCGCTAGGCTTTTCTTGCTCAATTTTGCAGCTATCAACGTCTTCAGTCATCACATAAGGGTTGATAATTGGATCGACACGGCCAACGGTATCGACATCGTTACTGGCGACCTCTGTCATATGCGCTTGCCAGTGGCGACGGCTTGGAGTCAATAGATAAGCTGTACCGCGAAGGCTGCTCATTTGCTCAAAGGTATAGCCTTTGGATAAACCATGCACCACGTCGACGATAGCGCGCTCAGCGTTACCGTAGAGTAAGACATCAGCGCGGCTATCGAGCAAAATACTACGACGTACTTTATCCGACCAATAATCATAATGGGCGATACGGCGCAGGCTGCCTTCGATGCCGCCTAAGATAATGGGCACATCAGGATAAGCTTCACGGCAGCGTTGACTATAGACGATAGCGGCGCGGTCCGGGCGTTTGTTCGCTACATTGCCTGGTGAGTAAGCATCATCGCTACGTATCTTGCGATCAGCAGTGTAGCGGTTGATCATGCTATCCATATTGCCGGCGGTGACACCATAAGCGTAGACAGGTTTGCCAAGCTCCATAAAGGCGTCTTTGCTCTTCCAATCAGGCTGGGCGATGATACCGACGCGAAAGCCTTGCGACTCAAGCAAACGCCCAATGATTGCCATACCGAAGCTTGGATGATCGACATACGCATCGCCCGATACGATGATAACATCGCAAGCATCCCAGCCTAGCGCGTCCATCTCGGCTCGGCTCATCGGTAGATAAGGCGCCGGCTCATAGCAGCTCGCCCAGTGCTTATCGTAGTCATATAACGGTTTAGTGCCTTGTTTAAAGGCGGTATGGGCAATGGTATCGGCAGACATGGACAGACCTTAATCAAAAAAATGTGTTTTGCATGTAGCCGCTACTATCAGTTTTAGTGAGCCGCTCATTTAAAGGCGCTCATCTTAACATGAATCGTACTCAGGATGTGATATTCAATCACCGATAAGTGATTGATAGTGTAAGATTAATCCAATAATATCTTCGTGCCACTTTTGGTGAAGTTCATCACAAACTGACTGCTAAAACTACGCACATTATTATCATGCGTCAGCAAATCGCGGGTAAATTGATGGTAATCTTGCATATTTTTGGCATTGACCATCAGCATAAAATCCGCATCCCCTGATACTTCATAACAGCTCATCACCCGGGGCTGGCTGCTCATTAGGCGCTCAAATCGGTGCTGCATCGAGTTATTCGAGCGTAGCATCTGTATCATCACTATTGCTGTTAGGCCGTATCCCACCTTGTTTGGATTGACAATAGCAACCTGTTTGCTAATTACCTCATTATCTATTAGCGCCTGTACCCGTCGCTGTGCGGTTGCAGTAGACACGTGTACTTTTTCGGCAATGGTTTTTAGCGGTAAAGTCGCATCGTCTTGTAGTAGATTTAGTATGGCTTTGTCGGTTTGATCAAGAGTGTGCGTCATAGTAGTAGACTTCTTAATTAGGCAAGGTTCATTAGTCAATAAGGATAATCAGTAACAACCCTAAATTGTGATAAATAATGAATAATACTGCGATATTGCGATAAATAAATTTATAAATAGTTAAATATAGAAATAATATCTCAAAGCGCTCGGGTAAACTAGCTTCCCTCAGCTTAATAACAACAAGATGCTGAGGTATAAAGTTTAGTTCAATTTTGGAGCGTCTATGTCAACCACTACTTTATCATCGGTATTCACAAGCACTATCTCACGCTTGCCTGTACCTGCGATTTGGGCTTCAGGTAGCGCTAAGCAGCGCACGTTAATTATGGGCGCGGCATTAGCGGTATTGTCTAATGCATTATTTGGTGTACTTTATGCTTATAGTCACTTTTTAGCGCCGTTATCGGGCACGCAGGTTTTTATCTGGCGCATGCTAGCGATGTGGGCGGCACTCGTAGGCTACTTAGTGGTTAGCGGGCGTCTAAGCTTGCATATCGGTAAGTTAAAACAGCTAAGAGCAGCCAAGCAGTGGGCATGGCTGCTACTACCAACGCCAATATTTTTGAGCCAGTTTTGGCTATTTATGTGGGCACCCATCAATGGCCAAGGCGTACAAACGGCGATGGGTTATTTCCTGTTCCCATTGATGATGGTGGTGTTCGGTTGTGTACTATTCGGTGAAAAGCTTAGCCGCTTACAATGGTTGGCGGTAGGCTTTGCTGCGCTTGGCGTTGGCAGTGAGATTGTACGTACCCAAAGCGTGTCTTGGGCAACACTTTGGGTGTGCGGCACTTATCCGCTGTATTATATTATTCGCCGTCTGCAAGGCATTGGTGCGATAACGGGCTTACTGGTTGATTTGACTATTTTTGCACCGTTTGCTTTAGGGTATCTATGCTTTATAGCGCCAAGTAGTTTGAGCTTAGTTGGCGGCTCAGGCTTCTTTATTATGATGCTAATAGGACTAGGTATCTTAAGCGTGCTGGCGATGAAAACCAACGTCGATGCCAGTCAAATGCTGCCAGTCAATGTGTACGGCATGATGAGCTACCTAGAGCCGGCACTGCTATTTATCTTAGCAATTACGGTGCTAGGTAATCCGTTTGAGTCAGCGATGCTCTATAGTTATGGGCTGATCTGGTTAGGCATTGCGTTTTTAATTATTCATGGTTTTCGTCAATTGCGTAAAGCCAGTCAAGCAAAAAAGGCTTCGCTAAAAATTAAAACCGCATAACATTTAAAATTAATAAAACTAAAAAAAGGACGGCTTATAAAAGTCGTCCTTTTTGTATTAAACCACTATAAATGACTTAACCCAAATGCTGTTTAAAGCCGCGCTGCTTATCACGCTCCCAGTCGCGATCTTTTAAGGTTTTACGTTTATCATGCTGCTTTTTACCAACGGCAAGTCCGATCTGACACTTCACCATCGAGCGCTTCCAGTAGCAGGATAAGGGCACGCAAGCATAGCCTTTTTGATTAACTGCGCCGTAAAGCTTATCGATCTCGCGGCGATTAAGTAGTAGCTTACGCGTGCGCGTAGTGTCAGGGTTGATGTGCGTAGAGCTGGAGATTAGCGGCTGAATATGGGCACCAAACAAAAAAGCCTCATTATTACGAAAGATAATATAAGCTTCGGTAATGGTCATTTTGCCGGCGCGAATGGACTTGACCTCCCAGCCTTGCAGTGACAATCCTGCCTCAAAAGTCTCTTCAATAAAATACTCGTGCCGCGCTTTTTTATTACTGGCAATTTGGTTGTCCGGTTTTTTAGATTTTTTTGACATAATTTCTCCCTCAAAACGTTAAGTTGCTGTTTTAAATGTGCTGACTTGAACTTAACGCTTTAGTCTTACTGTTCCTCATCCTAACCCACTAATGTCATCATTAGCTTGTGGTTATAAAACGGATGAGTCGAGCGAGTATTGTAACAAATCGATAGTTAAAAAGGGTAAAGCGAGCTTAGGACAAATGTAGTCGTTACTATTGTAGTCTAAGCTCGCAAAAGCGAATAAACTGAGTGTTCAATCACTGCTAAATTTGCTAGGATACGCATACTATCAACGACAATATTAGCCTTGCTATGAACCCATCATCTACACCTAAAGCTTCTAAGCTACATACCAAAATCCTCTATCCTGGCACCTTTGATCCCATTACCACCGGTCACGTCGATTTGGTCAAACGCGCGACTAAATTATTTGATGAAGTGGTCATTGCTGTGGCTTCAGGCCACCATAAAAAGCCGCTATTTAGTTTTGAGGAGCGGGTACGGTTGGTAGAAACAGTATTTGCGGATCTGCCGCAAGTCTCTGTCGTTGGGTTTGAGGGTCTGCTGGTGGACTTTATGCGCGAAAAGGGAGCAACTGCTGTTTTGCGCGGCTTGCGCGCGATGTCAGATTTTGAATATGAGTTTCAACTGGCCAATATGAACCGCGAGCTCGATGAAAATTTTGAGGCAGTGTTTTTGACGCCGTCACAGAATTACTCTTTTATCTCATCGACTATGATTCGCGAAATCGCTAAGCTTGGCGGCGATGTCAGAAAGTTTGTACCAGAATGCGTCTCGCAAGCCTTTATCGATAAGCTGGCGATTCAGACTAAATAGATCAGCAAGTATTGGCTTTTATCACTAACGAAGCGTATTTTTAAAACGGTAACCACAAAATCATAAAGGGGTAGGTCATGGCGTTATTAATCACTGATGAATGCATCAACTGTGATGTCTGCGAGCCGGCTTGCCCAAATGAGGCCATCTCAGAAGGCGATGATATTTATGTCATTGATCCAGATCTATGCACCGAATGTGTCGGGCATTTTGACGAGCCGCAATGCGTGGTGATTTGTCCCGTCGATTGTATCCCTCATGACCCCAATCATGTCGAGACAGAAAGTGACTTATTGGCCAAATATAAGCGTATTACGGGTCAATAATGTGCTGAGATGCTGCTGCCCAACAAAGCCTAGGAATAATATGATGAATACGGATATTCAATTGCCCATACACTTTTTTCAACATACATACTTTTCGTTTGCGAGCGGACGATGAGTATGCCTACCAGCGACTTCGACCACCAGCACTTATGGCATCCATATGCCAGCCTACCACCCACCTATTCCAATGTCGTTATCGATCGCGCTGAAGGGATTTATATCATTACTGAAGACGGCACGCGCCTGATTGATGGAATGTCGTCATGGTGGGCGAGCGTCCATGGCTACAATCATCCTAAGCTAAACGACGCGCTGACTCAGCAGTTGAGCAAAATGGCGCATGTGATGTTTGGTGGCTTGACCCATCAGCCAGCGATCGATCTGGGCAAAAAGCTACTCGATATTGTGCCTTCTGGTCTCGATGCGATTTTTTATGCGGACAGTGGCAGTATCGCCGTAGAAGTGGCACTAAAAATGGCGCTGCAATATCAAGTGGCTGCCGAGCGCCCAAACAAGCAACAGTTTGCCTCGACCCATTCAGGCTATTATGGTGATACGTGGCACGCCATGAGTGTCTGTGATCCTGTCAATGGGATGCATAGCCTATATGGTAAGCAGCTACCGATGCAGCATTTTGTCTCAGCACCGCCACTTGGCTTTGATCGCGCATTGACGGCAGATGATCGTGAGTCGTTAGCTCAGTTTTTTGTAGAGTATGGTGAGCAGCTGGCGGGTTTTATCATTGAGCCAATTATTCAGGGCGCAGGTGGTATGCGTTTTTATAGCCCTGAATATTTGCGGCTATTACGCGCACTTTGTGATAAGTACAATGTACTCTTGATAGCGGATGAAATTGCTACTGGATTTGGGCGTAGTGGAAAGTTATTTGCCTGTGAGCATGCCAGCATTACCCCTGATATCATGACCATTGGCAAGGCGCTGACCGGCGGTTATATGACTTTTGCCGCAACGCTCTGTACTCGTCATATTGCCGATACCATTCATAATAGTGACTATCCAGCCCTTATGCATGGTCCGACCTTTATGGGTAATCCGCTCGCCTGCGCGGTCGCCTGTGCATCGATTGATTTGATCCTGTCTTATGATATCGAAACGCGTACTGCCAATATGCAGCGTACGATGGAGCAAGCCCTGACGCCAGCTGCGCAGCTGGCAGGTGTTGCCGAGGTTCGTTGTTTGGGGGCAGTGGCAGTGATTGAGTTAGAAGACGCTGTTGATATGCCCATTTTTCAGTCTTTATTGATTGATCATGGCATTTGGGTCAGACCCTTTGGGAAGCTGGTATACATCATGCCACCTTACGTGGTTACAGATGATGAGCTGACCACCTTATGCCAAGCGCTGCTAAAAGTAGTACGTACGTATTTAGAACATCGAGGTTAACCATGAGCGTGCTATTTGTCTCCGGCATTGATACCGATATCGGCAAAACCTATGCCACGGGTCTACTTGCCAAAGCGTTGATGCAGCAGGGTGTGAACGTTATCACGCAAAAATTGGTGCAAACAGGCATCAGTAAACAAGCAGATGGCGAACTAGGCATTGCGGATGATATTTTAAGTCACCGTCAATTGATGCAGATGCCATTACAGCCATGCGATCTGGACTTTACCACCTGTCCTTATCGCTATGAGAAGCCTGCGTCACCGCATCTGTCCGCAGCATTGGCCAATCAGCCTCTTAACATCAATGTGATTACCGATGCCACCAAAGCACTACAAGCCGATTATGAGATGGTGTTGCTTGAAGGGGCAGGCGGGCTACTGGTACCGATAAATGAGCAACTATTAACCTTGGATTATATTGCCAAGCAAGGCTATCCTATCGTCTTGGTCACCTCTGGCCGACTGGGCAGCATCAATCATACGTTGCTAAGCTTAGAAGCCATAAAATCGCGCGGCTTAATGATCCATAGTGTGATTTACAATCATATCCATGATGATGCTGAACAAACGGATGCTGAGATTGCAAATAGTACCATTGATTTTTTGCAGGCGTATTTGGCGCGCTATTACCCCAAAGCGTATTGGCTGGTCTTGGCCAAACAAGCAAATGAACATTCAGATAATGCTGACATAGCCTTGCCAACAGCATTTATCTAAGTGTTTAAAGTGCTTTTAAGGTCATTAAAGTCATTCTAAAAATATGCCGAAAAGACTTTCCCATACAGGCGTTAGTTTTGCTATACTAGCGCGCTTGGTAGACTAGGCAATCGCCGCTGCATACTGTTTGTTATTTTTAATAGATAGAATTGCAGGGGAGGAAAGTCCGGGCTACATAGGGCAGCGTGCCAGCTAACGGCTGGGCAGAGTAATCTGACGACCAGTGCAGCAGAGAGTAGACCGCCTCGCATCAGCATGTGAGGTAAGGGTGAAAGGGTGCGGTAAGAGCGCACCGCGTGAATGGCAACATTTCACGGCAAGGTAAACTCCACGCGTAGCAAGACCAAATAGGCATCGGTATGGCGCGGCCCGCGTTCGATGCGGGTAGGTTGCTTGAGCGTATTAGCGATAATACGCCTAGAGGAATGATTGTCCACGACAGAACCCGGCTTATCGGTCTGCCAAACCTATTTTGCTTATTAGGTTTACTATTTTATTTCAGCAGTTAAAGCAGTTTTTTTGCAAAAAATGTCAGATTGGGGTTGACGCAAGTCGATGCTATCGGTATTATACCGAGCCTTAAATGGCGATGTAGCTCAGCTGGTTAGAGCGCACGACTCATAATCGTGAGGTCAAGAGTTCAAGTCTCTTCATCGCCACCATATTCAAAAAAAGCCAATCCTTAGCGGTTGGTTTTTTTTTGCCTGAAATTTTACCTCAAGCGTAGAATCGTCAAATCGTGTTGCGCCGTTTGTTAATGGTATCAGGCCTTTCTTTATTTATAATCAATGTTTATACTCAATCGAGAATGACTCCATCAAAAACGCTCGTTTTTTGTTATGCACCAATTTTGTCAAATAAAATCGCCTTACTTTAGAGCCAAAAACTGCTAGAATACCTGCACGTATAAGTACGTTGTAATAAATGCTAGAGACGCGATTTTGCAACTAACAACTACGATCCAATCATCCTTTATTTAGTAGGCGCTTTGTGACTGCATTAGCCAATATTCGTAATTTTTCTATCATTGCCCACATTGATCATGGCAAGTCGACCCTTGCTGATCGTTTTATTCAGATGTGCGGCGCGCTGCAAGATCGTGAGATGCAGGCGCAAGTGCTTGACTCTATGGACATCGAGCGTGAGCGCGGTATCACCATTAAAGCGCAGTCGGTCACGCTATATTAT
Organism: Psychrobacter sp. Ps3; assembly: GCF_022129275.1. NCBI lineage: Bacteria > Pseudomonadati > Pseudomonadota > Gammaproteobacteria > Moraxellales > Moraxellaceae > Psychrobacter > Psychrobacter sp. Ps3. The sequence goes on along the minus strand of NZ_JADQAL010000007.1, from coordinate 37,459 downwards.
GACCATCCTAATGGTGAGCGTTATCAGCTAAACTTTATCGATACGCCAGGTCACGTCGATTTTTCTTATGAAGTATCGCGCTCACTAGCGGCTTGTGAAGGCGCGCTGTTAGTCGTTGACGCGGCGCAAGGTGTTGAGGCGCAGTCGGTTGCCAACTGTTATACCGCAGTCGATCAGGGCCTAGAAGTCATGGCTGTCCTTAACAAGATTGATCTACCGCAAGTGGAGCCTGAGCGCGTCATTCAAGAGATTGAAGATATCATCGGCATAGAGGCAATCGATGCCCCTCGCGTTTCTGCCAAGTCAGGCTTGGGCGTGGAGGCGTTATTAGAGGCGCTAGTTGAGCGTATCCCAGCACCGACAGGCGATCGCGACGCCCCGCTACAAGCGCTCATTATTGACTCTTGGTTTGATAGCTATTTGGGCGTTGTGTCTTTAGTGAGAGTCCGTGAAGGTACCGTGCGTAAGGGCGATAAGATTTATATCAAATCGACCCAAGAATCGCATCCGGTCAGCTCAATTGGTGTCTTTACACCTAAGCCTTTAGATACTGGTATTTTAGAGGCGGGTGAAGTTGGCTTTATCATCGCTGGGATCAAAGATATCGCTGGCGCGCCAGTAGGGGACACTATCACTCACGAAAAAACGCCTGATGTTGATCGTATTCCAGGGTTTAAGCAAATCACTCCGCAGGTCTATTCAGGGATGTTTCCGGTAGATTCTAACGATTTTGAAAAGTTCCGCGAAGCGCTGAAAAAACTGCAAATCAATGATGCGTCACTGTTTTTTGAGCCAGACACTTCTGATGCGCTAGGGTTTGGTTTTCGCTGCGGCTTTTTGGGTATGCTGCACATGGAGATTATCCAAGAGCGTCTTGAGCGCGAATATGACTTGGATCTAATCACCACTGCGCCTTCGGTTATCTATGAGATAGAAAAGAAAGATGGCGAGGTGATCTACGTTGATAACCCATCAAAACTCCCTGAGCCTAACAATATCGAAGAGTTTCGTGAACCGATAGCGCGCTGTCAGATACTAGTACCACAAGACTATCTGGGTAACGTTATGACCCTATGTATTGAGCGCCGCGGTGTACAGGTCGATATGCGCTTTATGGGTAAGCAAGTACAGCTTATTTTTGATATTCCAATGGCCGAGGTGGTCATGGATTTCTTTGATCGACTCAAGTCAGTCTCGCGCGGCTTTGCATCCTTAGATTATAACTTTGAGCGCTATCAAGTCGATAAACTGGTCAAGGTTGATGTACTGATTAACGGCGATAAAGTCGACGCCCTAGCGATGATTGTGCATCAAGATCAAGCGCGTTTCCGTGGTAATCAGCTAGTGGGTAAGATGAAAGAGCTGATCCCGCGCCAGATGTTCGATGTCGCAATTCAGGCAGCGATTGGCAGTCAGATTATCGGTCGTAGCACGGTCAAAGCGATGCGTAAAGACGTCTTGGCTAAGTGTTACGGCGGCGATGTTTCGCGTAAGAAAAAGCTGTTATCTAAGCAAAAAGCAGGTAAAAAACGCATGAAGCAAGTGGGTAATGTGGAGATACCACAAGAAGCCTTCTTAGCAGTATTGCAGGTCGATAGTTAATAAATCATTACGACTACCGATGGTTTGATATCAGAATAGTTACGGTTTTAAACGAAGCGATAAAGTGAATGTGGCAAAATGAGTCATTTTTTGATAGCTGAAGGGCACTTTGATGGATTTTGATTTTAACTTAATTTTAGTGCCACTAACGCTAGGTTTAGGGCTGATTTGGCTATTAGATAAACTGGCTTTGAAGCAACGAAAAACGCGTGGTCCCGGCGAAGAAAACCTACTAGTGCGCTGGGCCTATGACTTTTTTCCAGTACTGGCAGTGGTCTTAATTGTACGCTCTTTTTTGATTGAGCCTTTTAATATTCCATCCTCTTCTATGGTGCCGACGCTATATACTGGCGATTTCATTGCGGTAAATAAGTTTGCTTATGGCGTGCGCTTGCCTTTAACTTATAGTAAAGTTATTGATACAGGTGATCCTGAGCACGGCGATGTCGCTGTATTTCGTTATCCTGAAAATCCAAGTGTGCATTATATCAAGCGTGTTATTGGCCTGCCGGGTGATACGGTCAGTTATGACAATGGTACTCTTGCTATTAATGGTACAGAGGTAAAAACAGAGTCCGTCGACTTTGCTGCCAATCCGGAATTGACCTCACAGCTGTATCCAGCAGGTCAGATTGCGCCAGGTGAAGTGCTAACTGACGCCGAAGCGACGAGAATGGGGCAGTTAGAAGAAGAGCAAGCGCAGTATTTTAAAGAGACGCAAGGCGAGCATGAGCATCTGGTTCGCTATCTAAAAGGCATGAACAGCTCACAATATGCGCCTTTTTTACAGCAGCAAGCGTCAGAGGTAGTGAGCTCGGCTGGGAATCAGTGGCGTATCACGGTTCCTGAAAATGAATATTTTGTCATGGGTGATAATCGTGACCGCAGCTTAGATGGCCGTTTTTGGGGGTTTGTTCCTGATGAGAACTTAGCCGGAAAAGCTGTTTATATTTGGATGCATAAGCCGCCTGGTCTAAGTATGCCAACTTTTGATCGCAATGGTTCCATCGACTAACGATAGCAGCTTACTCAGCTTACCCATTTTATATAGGAAGCGTAAGGATGAAGCAAAACAGTTTATCTGCACAGCGCGGCAGTGTGACTAGTATAATTTTATTATTAATCATTATCGTCATAGCAGGTAAGCTAACCTTAGCTATTGCGCCTGCGCAAGTGGGCGATTATCAATTGACGAAGCTATTAGCGGCTCAGTTAAAAGAAGCGAATGCTAATAACGAGACATCGACTCAGTATATTGAACGCGTCAATAGACAACTGAATATCAACGCTTACTACGATACTGTAGCCCAAGATATTTTTACCTTTACGAATAAAAAACCAGGACAATTGGCGATTTATAAAAATTACCAAGAAACCAATAACTTTTTTGCAAACGTTGATATCGTCAATCGCTTTGAAGGCGATATCGATGGGACGTCAGCAGAATAAGCACTCATTAAGCTGCTATATTAATACGATAAAAGGATAGCCAAAAGCCACGCATGAAATCAAATCCGCCGCAGCATAAAGCAAAGCCTGTGCCTGCTAGTCATAAAACAAGCACCGTTACTGACGCGCTAACATTAACCTCAAGTTTTATTCAGGGCTTAGAAGTGCTGATGCGCAAGCTTGGATATGTTTTTAATGATCCAAGCTTACCTAAGCTGGCTTTGACTCATCGCTCTTTTGATAGTAAAACAAACTACGAGCGCTTAGAGTTCTTAGGGGATGCGCTGCTCGGAATGATCGTAGGTGAAGCTCTATACCATCGTTATCCTACGCAAAACGAAGGACGCCTGACACGTATGCGCGCGACTTTGGTTCGCCAAGAGTCGCTGGTCATCATAGCGCAAAACCTTGAGCTGTCGAATCATCTTATACTCGGTGTTGGTGAGCGTAAGGGCGGCGGTCGTAACCGTGCTTCTATTTTAGCCGACGCGGTAGAGTCGTTAATCGGCGCGATATATCTCGATAGTCAAGATATTAATATTACCCGTAATTGCGTGCTAGATTGGTATGGTGAGCTGATAGAAAACGTCAATGAACAAAAAGTGCTAAAAGACGCCAAAAGCCGCCTGCAAGAATGGCTACAATCTAAGCAGTTCGAGCTTCCGGTTTATGAATTAATAGAAACTCGCGGTAACGCTCCGCATCAGATTTTTGTTGTTCGCTGTCAGGTAAATATCAGTCAGTGCCCTGATGTGACTGAGTCTGGCGAGAGTCGCCGTATCGCCGAACAAAAAGCAGCTGAGCTGATGATCAATCAGTTGCACAAACTCCCCAAAGCGATAAAAAAACGCCCTTAAGATAAGCCTTACTCTTTACTCTTATCCTTTTATAACTATCCTTAAAGTATCAATTCTTTTACTATAAAAGTCATTACTTTAACCTTAAAGACAAAGCCAATAATATGAGCCAAAATAACGAAACTGAGCCAAACACCGAAATTAACACGCCTAAAAACAGTAGAAAGATAGGCGAGTCGTTAGCGACTGTGCAATCACAAACAGCTAATGATGCTGACAACAGTGCCGAGACACCAAACACTACTGATAATGACGACGCAATCGATAGTTTCTTTTCAGCGAATAGTCACAACGACATTGCAGAGAACTTCAAAGCCGGTTATGTGGCTATTGTCGGACGTCCAAACGTAGGTAAGTCGACGCTGATGAACCATCTTTTGGGTCAAAAGCTCTCTATTACCTCACGTAAACCGCAGACGACTCGCCACCGTATTCATGGTATTTTGAGTACCAATGAGATGCAGGCGGTGTTCGTGGATACCCCAGGCATTCATCACAATGAGGTGCGCGCGATCAATGAGCGCATGAATAAGGCGGCATTATCAGCCTTAGTCGATGTGGATTTGGTACTGTTTGTAGTAGACTCAGATCAATGGCGTGAAGATGATTTATTGACTCTACAAAAGCTGGGTGAGACTGACCTAAAGGTTGTTTTGATTATCAATAAGGCCGACACGCTAAAAGATAAGGGCGTGATATTACCATTAATCGAAACGTTCAATGAAAGCTTTGATTTTGCCGATATCGTACCGGTTTCTGCTTTGAAGAGCCAAAACCTAGACCGCCTGCAAGAAGTTATTGCTTCGCATTTGCCCATTGCAGATCCTATTTATGATCTTGAACAAATCACCGATCGCTCAGAGCGCTTTTTAGCCAGTGAAATTATCCGCGAAAAAATTATGCGTAGCGCCGGAGATGAAGTACCCTATGATCTGACGGTACAAATTGATGGCTTTAAAGATGAAGCGGCGCATAAAGATCCTAAAACCGGGCGTCCTCGCAAAGCTATGACTTTTATTGATGCAACTATCTTTGTCGAGCGTAGTGGTCAAAAAGCCATTGTCATTGGCGAGAAAGGTCAGCGTATTAAACAAGTGGGTATAGACGCTCGCAAAGATATGGAGCTGCTGTTTGACAAAAAAGTCATGCTCACGCTTTGGGTTAAAGTCAAACGCGGTTGGTCAGATGATGAACGTGCTCTAAATAGCTTAGGGTATTAAGGTACTACTAGTAGAACCAAATACTCTAACTAGATATCAATAAACGCTGAGGTAATAATAGATGCGCAATGAAGCATTAGTAGGTTATTTATTACATCAGCGCTCCTACCAAGAAAAACGTGCGATCTACTACCTTTTTTCTCAGCAGCATGGCGTCGTACATGGTATTGGCAAAAAAGGCGCGCCGCTATTTGCACCATTACAGCTGTTTGCTACTGGTAAGCGTGATCTTAAAACCTTTACCCAAATTACCATCAGTCAGCTCGATCGCCTATTAAACGATAAGCCTACCCCTGCAACAAACCAGTCATCAGCAGTAACATCGCCAGCCGCTCATAACCCACGCTATGGTCAGATCCGCGGTCAACAGCAATACGCAGCTTTATATCTCAACGAGATACTATGGAAGCTACTTCCTAGCGAAGATCCTATGCCAGTGCTATGGCAACATTATCAAGATAGTTTAAATTTACTCAAACAGCCATTAACAGCCGATGAGCTGCGCTTGTGTCTGCGTCAATTCGAGCAGCACTTGTTTAAAGAGTTAGGCTTTGCACTGAGCTTAACGCAGGATAGTAACTTAGAAGCTATCGAGGCAGAGACTACTTATCGATTCTTAGCTGATACTGGCTTTGTACCAGTGGTAGCAGAGGAGTCAGCAGACCTTTCTTCCTCAGCAGCAACTTTGTTTCGTGGTCAAGAAATACTGTCAATGACTCAGCTCGGTATCGAAAGCTCAACTTTGAACTCATGGTCGCGCCTACATCGTCAGCTTATCGATCAGCTACTCGATTATCAGCCGCTACAAAGCCGCCTGTTATGGCAGCAGCAACAGCGTTATCAATAACTTCTCTTCTGTTTAGAAACTTAAAAAATGACTAACAGCCAGTCGGATGAGCGGCGTCAGGTTTGTATTTCACAATACCGCCTTGGTTAAAAGATATTTGATACTTACTTTGATTGTAGCTGGAGGTAGGACAGTATTTGATATGACCAAAAAATCCTCGAGGCCTACCGCTATCGCCCCAAAACTTAATATAATGCCGATTACCTGCTCGCAGATGTAGCTGAGCATACCTAGGAGACAAGCGCTGTTGCTCTAATAGCTCATCTGTAGAAGTATCGAAGTGCTGATTATTGTTGTGATCAAAGAATAGTAACATCGCTTTATTGCTATTTTTATGACAACGTCCTGCTGAATCCGATAAACAAACAATTAGATTTTGACGTCTTAAATAGCTCTCCGCTTTTGCAGTAGCTAACATAGAGCTTATATCGTATCTGATGCGCTTAGACTCCATATTGGCTAACTGAGTTAATATAGATGGTGCAGCAATAATAGCTATTATCGCTAAAACACAGACAGTTACAATAAGCTCTACTAAGGTAAAACCCTGATCCCTTTGAATCTGGCGTGAGCGTTGCTCGATAGTGTAACTGAGAATAAAGTATATAAATAATACTAAAATTAATATTAATATAAACGAATATATGAGTAGTGGATGATTTAAAGCGTACATGATTTCTTACCGCCCTGAGCTAATTGCTAATTAATAGGGGAATGCGGTCTACAGTAAATCTTAAATAAATGAGTAAAGCCTACAGCGAACTACTGACATAGATTGTATTTGCGCGCTGTATTTATCTTTAGTGATAGCACTATCTGTTATTGGATAAATAATAAGTCCAATTCTAATAGGATTGTTAGTGCTAGCAAGTGAAATAATGTTTACTAGTACATATAAGCAGAATATAGCCCAACTGTCAAAAAATGTTTCAATTAGTGAAATGAGTGTTTTATGGATAGAGAAAACTACAAGGATGTACTAGAATGCTTAGATACAACAAATAAAGAAGTTGATATTATTTAGGTAGGTTTAGTAACCATAAGTCTAAGGTCAAAAACAAAAAGATTGTGGTTATGTCAGTTAATATCAGGAATGTATCTGAAGTTTGTTTTAGTTACCCTATTATCGTGTAATAATGTGTAGCTGCCTGATAAAAAAAGTTGTAAACTGAATTAATAATCGCTAAGCTACTTCCTAATTACTTTTGTTGTATAATGACACATTCGTGATAGGTGTGTAGTTAACATATCTTAGGAAGTGGTATGACTTGTTTTATCCACTTAAATTATCCTTTGGAGGAAGCTCATGAAATTGAATAAAATCGCTCTAGCTCTGTTCGCTGTAACAGCTGCTCCACTAGCGGCTAACGCTGGTGTTACTATCAGCCCAGTACTACTAGGTTATCACTACAGCGAAGGTGCTGATGATGATCAAGTTGATCTGTTTAAAGCAGGTGCCGATGTCAATAGCACTGGTGTTCAGGACGGCATCTATAAAGAAGATGATCTTTATACTGGTGCGGCTCTAGGTATTGAGTTAACTCCATCTACACAGTTTCAAGTAGAATATGGTGTATCTAATGCCGATGGTAATGTTGTAAACGGTAATGGCAACAGCCTTGGTAGCGCATTCGATGTAGAACAAGAGATGATTTCTGGTAACTTCTTAGTTGGATTAGAGGAATTTACTGGTTACACTGATAATGCATTCAAGCCATATATGCTCATTGGTGCTGGTCAATCTAAGATTAAAGTCGAAAATAAAAACGCATATACGACTACTGATGCTATAAAAGCTGCTCCAGCTGGAAGCACTTTACCTGCTGGAACTGAAGTCTCTGAATCTAAAGATACTATTGGTAACCTAGGTTTAGGTGCGATGTATCGTATCAATGATGCGTTGAGCTTACGTGGTGAAGCACGTGCTATTCATAACTTCGATAACAACTGGTGGGAAGGCATGGCCTTAGCTGGTCTAGAAGTTGTACTAGGTGGTCACTTGAAGCCTACCGTAGCAGTACCACCAGTGGTAGAGCCTGACGTTTATGTACCGCCAGTAGTCGTTGTAGAAGAAGATGTAGACTCTGACGGTGATGGTGTTGTTGATTCACTAGACGCTTGCCCAGGTACTCCAATGAACGTCGTCGTTGACGAACGTGGTTGCCCAATCCCAGTAGATATTACTGATGAGTTGAAAATGGAGCTACGTGTATTCTTTGATAACGACAAATCTACTATCAAATCACAATATCAGCCTGAAATCGCTAAAGTAGCTGAGAAGATGCGTGAGTATCCAAACTCAACTGCCCGCGTTGAAGGTCATGCTTCAAAAACTGGCCCATCAGCACGTTATAACCAACGTCTATCTGAAGCCCGCGCTGTAGCAGTTAAGTCTATGTTGACTAACGAGTTCGGTATCGCACCAAACCGTTTATCAACAGTAGGCTACGGTTACGACCGTCCTATCGCTGATAACGATACTGAAGAAGGTCGCGCTATGAACCGTCGTGTTTATGCCATCATCACTGGTGACAAAACAATGACTGTAGAACAAACTAAAGACATGGTTGTTCAGTAAGTAGCAATTTGATATCTTAATTGTTATAAAAAAAAGCCACCTTTAAAGGTGGCTTTTTTCGTTGCATAAAAAGTAATGATATAAATAACTTAATGCAAAAAAGTATTTGCATTAATGTTATACTATCCGCCCAAACATTTTGCAAATGGACAAGTCCCCTATTATTGCTGCTATTTAGCAATAGATTTGTCACTATCAGCACTTTACGCGGTAAGCCTTACGCCAAAAAGATCTTTATGGCGCTAAATGTATTATTTAGTGCCCTAAATCGAAAATTACGGCGTCTATGCCTCCTAATTAATCGTACGCAAATGACGATTGACTACTATCTTCGTAAAGCTTTTGCTAAATTGGTAAATAAAATTTATCCAGTAGCATAGATGGCTACTGTATTTTCTTAAGACAAAACGAGCATTTTATATGGCGAACGATATTAAACACTTGCGTAATATTGCAATTATTGCCCACGTTGACCACGGTAAAACTACTTTGGTTGATAAGTTATTACATCAATCAGGTACTTTTGGCGATCGTGCTAACATTGCCGAACGTGCGATGGACTCTGGTGATATTGAGCAAGAACGTGGCATCACCATTTTAGCTAAAAACACAGCGATCAGATGGACAGATAACTCTGATGATACTGAATATCGTATTAACATTGTCGACACCCCAGGTCACGCCGACTTTGGCGGGGAAGTTGAGCGCGTCATGTCGATGGTCGATTGTGTATTGTTAGTCGTTGACGCTGTTGACGGCCCTATGCCGCAAACTCGCTTCGTCACGCAAAAGGCGTTTGAACAAGGCCTGAAACCTATTGTCGTTATCAATAAAATTGACCGTCCTGGCTCACGCCCTGATTGGGTTATGGACCAGATCTTTGATCTTTTTGATAACCTTGGCGCAACTGATGAGCAGTTGGATTTCCCGGTGGTATATGCCTCAGCGTTAAACGGTATTGCTGGTCTGGATGCTGATGATCTGGCTGAAGATATGACGCCGTTGTTTAAAACCATCGTTGATGTAGTACAGCCGCCACAAGTGGATGCTGACGCACCATTTCGTATGCAAATATCTAGCCTCGATTACAACAGCTTCGTAGGTGTTATCGGTATTGGCCGTATCCAGCGTGGTAAAGTGTCTACCAATACACCAGTTACTGTCATTGATAAGCATGGTAAGACACGTAACGGCCGTATCTTAAAAATTATGGGCTACCATGGCCTTGATCGTATTGATGTTGAAGATGCACAGGCTGGTGATATCGTTTGTATCACAGGTATCGATGCACTAAATATCTCTGATACTATCTGTGATCCAAATCATGTCGAAGCACTACCAGCATTGACTGTGGATGAGCCAACCGTTTCGATGAACTTCCAAGTGAATAATTCACCATTTGCAGGCCGTGATGGTAAGTTTGTGACTTCTCGTAATATCCGGGAGCGTCTAGAGCGTGAACTGATTCATAACGTTGCTCTGCGCGTGGAAGATACTGAATCTCCAGATAAATTTAAAGTCTCTGGTCGTGGTGAACTGCATTTGTCAGTATTGATAGAAAATATGCGCCGCGAAGGGTTTGAGATGGGTGTATCTGGCCCAGAAGTTATCGTCAAAGAAGTCGATGGCAAACTACAAGAGCCTTATGAAAACGTCGTTTTCGATATCGAAGAAGAGCACCAAGGCGCTATCATGGAACAAGTTGGCTTGCGTAAAGGCGAGATGACCAATATGGAGCTTGATGGTAAAGGTCGTATGCGTATTGAAGCGACTATACCTGCTCGCGGTCTAATTGGCTTCCGTTCTGAGTTTTTAACACTGACCTCAGGTAGTGGTATCATGACGTCAAGCTTCTCACATTATGGTCCACAAAAGATCGGTGATGTCGGTGGTCGTACTAACGGTGTGTTGGTTTCAATGGCTAATGGTACCTGTTTAGGCTTTGCTCTGTTTAATCTACAAAAGCGTGGTAAGTTATTTGCAGAGCCTCAGCTTGAAGTTTATGAAGGTATGATTATTGGTCTTAACTCTCGTAATGATGATATGACAGTGAACCCAACAACCGGTAAGCAGTTAACCAACGTACGTGCTAGTGGTACTGATGAAGCGTTGACGTTGACGCCAGCAGTTAAGTTTACGCTTGAGCAAGCGCTTGAATTCATTCAAGACGATGAGCTGGTTGAAGTAACACCAAAAGCGATTCGTATCCGTAAGCGTTATTTGACTGAAAGTGAGCGTAAGCGTCACGGTCGTAAGAAGAACGCTTAAACCTTGATTTGACTTAGTGTCACAATGCAAAAAGGCTAACCTCGTGTTAGCCTTTTTTTATGTCAAAAATTTGTAATAGATAAGAGTAGTCAGCGAATAGCGATTAACTCTGTATTGATTTTATGGCGTTACTATCATTAGGATGTTACTATTATTAGGGTATTGCTATTACTCACGTATTACGGCTACTAAGGAGTTACTACGACGTAGTCGTTAGTATTAATCAAGATCTCGGAGGGCTGATCGACTACGATGCGCACCGTATTATCATCGACTGCTTGCGACTTGTAGTAGTTATCCTCGGCGACGGTACAGCCCAAACAGCGGCTCATGGCCTCCCAAGGCTCCACAAATAGTTTTTGCTGCGACTGATCCGCATTACCACCGACGACGGCGAAAGGCAGGCTAACTAAATAGGCGGCTGTACCAGTAACGGCGGCGACTAGTTGCAACGGCTTACCTACTACCGTATCGACTACCATAGTGTCATATGAAGGACCAAAATCTGTCTCGTCAATCTCGATTGCCGCTGAGGCTGGATTCATAGTGATAACTACAAGGCTGATACTAGTAAGAGCGGTTAAAAGCTTGGACTTAACAGCATGTTGAAAGCGAGTTTTGACAGTCATGATGTCATCCTAAAATAAGGGTGGAAGATAGAGGCTAAGACTATTGCTAAACGTTAGTATTATTGAGCACAACTACTATTAAACATAGCTACTATTAAACCAAGATGTTGGGCGATTAGCAATATAAATTCATGCGCTGTACCTTTAGCTTTATCATTAACGGCTCAATGAATCACTTTTGTCTTGACTACTTTCTATAAAGCTTTAGTGAGTCATGTAGCTAACGATTTGGTTTTGGTAGCGGTTGACACTCAGGGCAAAAGACACTCGCGCGCCCATTGAGCTTGATATTATCCAGAGTAGCGGCGCAGTTCGGACAATCTTCGCCTTGTCGCCCATAGACATTTAGGGTTTGTTGAAAGTAGCCTGTTTGGCCACTAGCTACCGTGAAATCGCGTAGAGTAGAGCCACCAAGCGTAATGGCTTTATCTAAAATTGCTTTAATATGTTCAACCAGTAGCGCTATCTGCTCATAAGATAAGGTGTTAGCAGGAGTAGCGGGATGAATCGCCGATAAAAAAAGGCTTTCGGCAGCATAAATATTACCGACGCCCACTACGACTTGCTGCTCCATAATGACTGATTTAATCGGTCGCGTGATAGGTTTTTTGTTAGTTATCTTTTTCTTATCTATGTCATCTTTACTGGCACTGTTATCACTACTGCTACGTTGAATGACCTGATATAGATAGTCGGTATTAAAATCATCAGATAACGGCTCAAGCCCGAGGTGATCGAGTAGTTTGGTTTTATAATTGGCATACCAAAGTACCGCGCCAAAACGTCTTGGGTCGTGATAATGTAATTGACTAAGGGTATTATCTTCATCACTAAAGGTGAGTATCAAATGGTCGTGCTTACGTTTTTCAGTACCATAAGCGTGCTGCTGCAAACTCCCTGACATGCCTAAATGAATAATCAGCTTACGGCTATCGCTATTTAACTCCGTGCTTTGTGATAACTGCGCTGATGGTACAAAGCTTAAAATTAAGTATTTTGCACGGCGCTCAACATTCTGTAAGCGGTAACCGGCCAAGGTTTGCAAGTCATCAGGCATCTGCCAGCGCAGTTTAGGCTGGAACACTTGTACTGTCTCTACAGTCTTATTAAGTAAAGGCGCAAGACTAGTCTTGGTCGTTTCGACTTCGGGTAATTCAGGCATAAGCGTTTATATCATGACCTTTAAAGGAATGGTTTTGAGTAATTATCAGTGCTAAAGCAGTGCTGTATTAAGGCGCAACCGCTCGGCGTGCGTGCAATATGCCAGGCTGTTGTTCAAGTTTGGCTAACAGTTTAGATAAATGCGCCAATCCTGCTACCTCAACATGGAACTTCAAAAAAGCAATATTATCATCGTTACTTGTGGTGTCCACTTGACGGATATTGACGCTTTCTTTATCGATGACTTGAGTCAAGTCGCGTAGTAAGCCACGGCGATCATACGCCTCGATGTGAATGTCTACAGGCTGATAACGCCCGGATTTTGCTCTCCAAGCTGCACTAACAGCGCGCTCAGGATCACGCTCTATTAGACGTTCATATTCAGGACAGCCACGATTATGAATGCTGACGCCGCGTGATAAGGTGATATATCCTGAGATAGGTTCCCCTTGTATCGGATGACAGCAGCCTGCCAAATTGATCTCGATATTATCCAAACCTTCGATATAAATCTTATAGGCATCCGCTTTGCCCGTGGTTTTTGGGTCGATAGTAGGAGTGAACTCAGCTTTTTGCTTTTCAGGCTCTAAATGTAGCTGCCTGGAGATATGTCCTGTCAGCTGATTCAGACCAATCTCACCGGTGACTAAGCCGACGATAATATCGTCAGGAGTATTGACATGAAAAAACTGAGTGTAGTCATTCAGATCGATACTGTTTGGATGCACCGATAAGCGCTCAAGCTCACGGCTGAGCATATGTCGACCAATCTCAAGGTTTTTATCGCGGTCTTGCTTATTAAACCATTGACGCAGCTTGGAGCGAGCACGGCTAGTATGAATATAACCCAAAGAAGCAACTAGCCAGTCGCGATTAGGCTCGCGCGAAGCTTTGGTAATAATCTCCACTTGCTCGCCGGTTTTGAGCTGATAGGTGAGGGGCACATAACGCTGATTGACCCGAGCCGCTTGCGCGCGATTACCGACTTGAGTATGCACATAATAAGCAAAATCAAGCACAGTGGCATTTTTAGGCAGCTCTATAATGTCGCCATCACGGCTAAAGACGTAGATGCGCTCAAGCTCATCAAAATCAATGGCTTGTTCATCTTCATCAAAGTCATTTAGATCATACTCTACGTCGCTCTCATTATCGCCTTGAGCTTGATTACGCGCTTCGTTATTGATGGATAATAGCTGACGTAGCGAGCTAATTTTTTGGTTGAGATAGTTGTCCTTTTTATTCTTCAGCCCTTCTTTGTAGTTAACGTGCGCGCACATGCCAAGCTCAGCTTCAAAATGCATCTCGTTAGTACGAATCTGTATCTCAAGCGATTTATTCTCTGCGATGACAGCGGTATGTAGGGAGCGATAACCATTGGGCTTAGGGTTGGTAATATAGTCATCAAACTGCTCAGGGATATAACGCCACAAGCCGTGTACTAAGCCTAAGACGTGGTAGCAATCTGCAGGGTTTTGGACTAAGACACGCAGCGCACGAATATCATAGAGCTGATCAAAAGATAAGCTTTTGAGCTTCATTTTACGATAAATAGAATAGATGTGTTTGACCCGACCTGAAACCTCGCCTACGATATCAGCATCGATGAGTGCTTGATTAAGCTTGCTCTCTACCCGCTGAATATAAGCTTCGCGCTCGCTACGTTTCTCAGATAATAGCTTGGCAATTTCTTTATAGCGATCAGGGGCAAGATAACGAAACGCTAAGTCTTCAAGCTCCCACTTAAGCTGAGCAATCCCTAATCGATGCGAGAGCGGCGCATAAATCGTCATGACTTCACGAGCCACGCGTTGTTGGCGCTCAGCGCTAGAAAAAGAGAGCTCACGCATTGCAAAGGTACGCTCAGCAAGCTTAATCAGCACTACTCGCACATCGTTAGTGACCGAGATCAGCATGCTATAGACATTAGAGAGCTGGTCGCGCTGTTTATTAATAAAGTGGTCTTCTAAGCGTTTGTTATTTTCAATAATAGCGGACAGCTTACCCATCGCTAATGTATCTTTGACTAACATGCGAATATCAGCGCCAAAGTTTTGCTCAATCTCAGCCAACGAAATCAGAGATTTACGCGCGCTTCGATAGAGCATCGCAGCGACTAAGGCGTCTTCGTCCTGATAGAGATAAGTGAGAATATCACTCATACCGATGCCAGTGACATAAGCTCCTGAGCGCTCAGACTCGCTGGTATTCATACGGCTGCGAATAAACTCACAAGCTGCCGCCAAATTGGGAACTGAGTCTTGGCCGATACGTTCGGCGACATTATCTAGCCACGCCGGTACATCAATGTTGGCTTGGTCTAAATCTGGAAAACCTGTCGGAGTGTAGGAGTCCGCAGCGTAATCAGCTAGTTTTGGGTCGTGAGTATGATAAGCAAGCGCGGCTGAGCGATCAAATGTGGTATGCAGCTTATGAGTGGCCAATTGCTGCTTGATATCGAAAGGAATTTGCGCATAGCTATTAGCAGACTGGTGAGAGCGTTGGTTGGCAACCAATTGCGCCGCCAAGCTCGCACTATCTTCTTGGGTAGTTTGACCATCTACTAAGGGCAATCCTTCTCTAATCTTGACCACAGCTGGCTCCTTTTAGCTATTAAAGATTGTTGACAGCGATATTGGTAATCCATCATAAAAATGATCATCAATACCTATAAAACTTAAGCCAAGACAGCCGCCAAAATAGCAGCTGTTATAAAGCGGTGAGTCATCCTAGTTTGTGCTATGACGCTTTAGTTATAAGCTCAAGTAATAAGTTTGGGTGGTAGGTTCTACAGAATAACTTTTATAAAAATACTAAAAAATCAAACTATAAGGCTTAGGGCTGCCAAACTCTTTTATTCCAGTTATTAGCATCAGTTACTAGCATTTAGTTAAGTGGCAGTTAAAGCAAATCATTCAAGAGTGCTTGAATATAGACTAAATGATAATTAAATAAATAGCTGTTGCAAAACCTTAGCAATTTTATGATAGCTGTCACGACTATTATCGCAGTTTGCTGCTATAACTCAAGTTGAGCTCTGTAATATTGCTACTCGTAAACATAATCTTTACGCCATAGAATATAACCCGGGCGCTTTAATAGACTTAGCAAAACAAGTGATTACGCAGATACTTTTTCAAACCTAGCAATCGATTCCACATGACCGGTGTGACAGAACATATCCATAACCCCTGCATGAGTCAGTCGATACCCTTGCTCAAGCAATGCCTTAGTATCGCGGGCAAGCGTCGCCGGATTACAGGAGACATAAACGATGCGCTGGGCATTGAACTTAGGTAGATACTGCATAATCTCCCAAGCGCCTGAACGCGGCGGATCGACAAGCAGCGCATCAAAGCCTTGGTTGGCCCATGGCTCAGTTGTGCAATCTTGGGTCAAGTCTTGACTATAAAACTCCGTGTTATCAAGACCGTTGCGCTTGGCATTAGTAGCGGCTCGTAAAGTCATCTCCGCGCTGCCTTCCACGCCAATCACCAAGCCTGTCTCGCCGACCAAACGCGCTAATGGTAAGCTAAAATTACCTAAGCCACTAAACAGATCTAGCACGCGCTCGCCAGCTTTGAGCTCTAATAGATCACAAGCCAGCTTCGTCATTTGTCTGTTTACCGATAGATTGACTTGGGTAAAATCGGTCGGAATAAACTCATAAGTTAAGTCATATTCAGGCAACTGGTAATATAAACGGCCAAACTGCTCGCTCATATCGTCATCTGGGGTTAAAGCGATACGCTGAATGCTATCGACGCCTTTAGATTGTAGATATAACTGCCAATTGCGCGCGGCAAAAAAGGCTTTTAGCTTATCGATATCGGCATCTAATAAGGGCTCTAGATGACGGACAATCAGCGCTACCGGCTGTGTACCATCGGGTAGCTCAGGAATATACTCACCCATCGCCAGCTCAAGCTGGGCAATCTTGTCACGGCTTTCGAGTTTACTGATTAGCGTCTTTAAATTCTCAATCTCAAAACCGATACGCGGATCTAAAATGTGACACTCGTTTAGCTCAGCCAAAAAGTTACTTGAACGCTCACGGAAGCCAACTAGCGCGGTTTCTTTTTTGGCGACATAGCGCACGCCAAGACGAGCCTTCGTACGATATCCTAATCTATCGCCAACCACCGGCTCTAACCACTGCTCCGGCTGCACATCAGCTTGATGCTGGAGCATCTCAGCCAGCACGGACTGTTTAAAGCTGATCTGACTATCTGGTTGCCAATGCTGCAAGTTACAGCCGCCGCAGACGCCAAAGTGCGGGCAAGGTGGCACTGCGCGCTCTGGATTGGGGTTGGCAGTAACCTCTATAGCATCGCCTTCCTCAAAGCTGGCTCGGCTATTGGTCAGCTTGACTAAGGCGCTCTCTCCTGGCAAAGCAAAGCTGACAAAGACTTTTTTGCCATGCTTATCTTCAAGGTGACCCTTATCTGCGCCAAAGCCATTACCATAGATGGCTACACCGCGACCATCATGAGAAAGACCGTCGATAGTAAAAGGTACTGGCGGTGCATCTTTTAAGCGCCGACGAGTCTTTGAGGACGGTTTCGATTTCTTTTTATTAGGCGGGGTGATAATCGCCTTGCTGTCTCTTTTATTAGAGCGAGTCTGAGCAGTAGCATCACTGCTATTAACATTGTTCTTAGTGTTCTGATCGTCGGTGGGCTGCATAAACCTGCCTTAGCAATAAATGATAAAAATAAGTAAAAATTGAAAATGGGTGTACTGGGTTAATAAATATGAGACTAATAAATACGGCCGATAGCTGATATCTTAGTTAGCATCACTTTTACTTAGCGTCACTAAGAAGGTAATGACCACTCATCAAGAAAGCTTTGATGACGCATGCGCCCATCGGCTTGCGTAAAGCCGGTCAGATAATCGCGGCTTTGCTGTTGCCACTCTATAAACCCTGTGGAGGAGAGCTGTCCAGTCAAGCGCAGCCAGCGCAAGTATATCAGCCAAGTGTTCATTACATCGGACTCGCAATATATCGATAGCGTCTGCCATTCCTTATTACTGACCAGCTCCCCAACCATACTACCATCGACATCCGTCTTGCCCGGCAGACCGTAGAGACTAGCGACCACATCCATCGCTTCACGTCGAGAGGCGCCATACTGACTAAACCGATCCATCAGATCCAAATGCCGAGTTTGGAAGCGATTGACATAATTGTTGAAGCGCATGTTTTTGATACGCTCGCCCTCTTCAAATAACCAAGGCGCTGAGAGGTCATATTGCATAGCCCGATAAATAAGTACAGGAATATCAAAACCTGAGCCATTCCAGCTGATCAGCTGTGGTAGCTTCTCTAAATCGCTAAAGGCACGGAAAAACTTTGCTAGTATCTCTTTCTCACTGAAACTATTCGCTGTTAAGGAAAATAAAGAGAATTGACCGTCTTTGATATATAAAGCGGAGATACAGACGATACGCTGTAAGGGCAGGCGCATAAAATCATGCCCGGCTTCTTGGGTGCGAATAGCCGTCAGCGCACTTAAAGTATCAGCATCGTTGAGACTCGCCAATTGTGGATAGATACGACGGGCCGCCTCAGTATCAGCGATGGTTTCGATATCGAATACTAAGACGGGATTAGCGGGTAGGGCTTGGCTCATAAATAGTCCTGATGGCACTTATAATTGCGCTTAGCGCTATAATTGGTCGGCTATAACAGGCGATGCTATAAACACTCTTAAGCTGAAGCACTATCATCAGCATCATTAACGTTATATAACCCAGTTGATAAATATCGATCGCCGCGGTCGCAAACGATAAAGGCTATCACCGCAGCCGGATTGGCTTTGGCAACTTGCACAGCAGCCCAAGCTGCAGCTCCTGAGGACACACCAGCAAAGATGCCCTCGAGCTTGGCAAGCTTACGCATATAGACTTCAGCGATTTTTTGATCGACATCCATAACTTCATCGACCAAGTCAGCATTATAGATGCCCGGCATATAAGCAGCTGGCCAACGACGAATACCAGCGATAGACGCTTCTTCATCTGGCTGTAGACCGATGATTTGGATATCAGGATTTTGCTCTTTTAGATATTGACTGACGCCAGTGATGGTGCCGGTGGTACCCATAGAGCTAATAAAGTGGGTAATTTTACCGCCCGTTTGCTGCCATAATTCAGGGCCAGTCGTGAGATAATGCGCTTGACTGTTATCCGGGTTGTTGAACTGGTCTAGCACTATACCTTTGCCATCAGCTTGCATTTGTAAAGCCATATCGCGTGCCGCTTCCATACCTTCATCGACTTCAATCAACACAGCGCCGTAGGCCGCCATGGCGTCTTTACGCTCTTGGGTTGAATTGGTAGGCATCAATAGGGTAATCGGATAGCCGCGCATAGCCGCAACCATCGCCAAGGCAATGCCAGTATTGCCGCTAGTGGCTTCGATGAGCATATCACCAGGCTTTATGTCGCCGCGCTGTTCTGCTTGATAGATCATATTAAAGGCAGGGCGGTCTTTTACCGAGCCTGCTGGGTTATTGCCTTCAAGCTTGGCAAGCAGTTGGGTGCTGTCAGTCACCTCTTCTTGCGCAGGTAAACGCTGCAACCTGACCAGCGGTGTCTGACCCACGCAATCGGCAAGCTGTGTGACTTGAGTAATAAAATTAGCGTTGGCGGTAGACGACATGGGGCATCCTATTATAATAAAAGTTAATGTTGCAATGAGCGCTATTTTGAAGTGTTTTAGCTCATATTATTGGCTAGTGTTAAGGCAAAGGTATAGTGAATAATGAGCTTGCTACTGGCTGTGGCTAATCGCCAAAACGCTATAGCAAAGCTAATAAAATGTAGCGTGAATAAAAACTGGCCTTATTATATCATTTTGTTTTTGGCTACGCTTAGCGCATCATTAATTACTTGTGACCAAATGAGAATTAAGGAGCAAATTAAGGGGCAGGAGGATTGATTCACAGAGACGCTAAGAATACTGCTAAAATGGAATTTATTATCTCAATTGTCCTAGCAACCATTCGATCCATTCCTTTGAAGTGACCTATAGAGTCGTTGGAGTTTATTTTTAGCATGGCATATAAAAAACGCTTTGATACGAGTAGCGCTTACGGTCAGTTGATTCTACTGGTGTTTTTACCCATATGTATCCTAGCCGCAGTCGGCGGCATATTGGTGTTTTATGAGACCATGCGCGCCTCTAACTCTGAGCAGCAAGCCTTGGCTGAGGCGGTGCTCATTCGCTATAAGCCGACTATCGCTGAGATTGCGCCAAAGTTACTAGAGCAGTCTCAGGGTTTAGCGGCTACGCAGACCAACTCGCTAGAAACTCAAACAACGCTCGCTGCCATACAAGAAAAGCTGAGCAATATACAGTCAGAGCAGCATGTGCAGCGTATCGCTATTATCGATGAGAGTAATCAAGTCTTAGCAAGTGTCGGTTACGGCGTAGAAGAACAGTGGCCGCAGATTAATCCTGCCAAGAGCGTTATGATGCAGCAGCCTACCGCCATAGGCACCGCTTATGGATTACCTCTAAGTGATTCTGCCGCTCAAAGGCTGTGGCTGCTCATCGATATGGATAATGAGCCGCTATATTTGGCGCGTTACCGTATCGTTATGGCCTTAGCGATTACCGGTCTGCTTACTATTTTGATATTACTGCTTAGCCTCAATATCTATGCCAAGCGCTGGATCGCCCCTATTTATGAGCTGCGACTACAGCTGCAGCGTACCACCGTTGATAATTTATATAAGCCTATCTTGACCGAGTCTAACGGCGAGCTAAATTTGCTACAGCAAGATCTAGTCAGAACTTTGCGCCGCTTACATAGCAGCTTTCAGGAACTAAGAAATCACGCCGAACAGACCGAAGATGATTTGCGCCTAGCCTTTGATGAGATGGAAATGCAAAACATCTCGATTCGTAATGCCCGTGACGCTGCCATATCCACCAGTCAAGCCAAGTCGGCATTTTTGGCAAATATCAGCCATGAGCTGCGCACCCCGCTCAACAGTATTGACGGCTTTATTAATCTACTTGCTCGTCATGGCGAGCTTAATACTGAGCAAGACCTATATGTGCAGACTATTCGCAAGTCCTCGGCGCATCTATTGGCGCTGGTCAACGACGTGCTTGATTTCTCCAAAATAGAAGCAGGTAAGCTGGTGCTTGATCGTCACGAGTTTGATCTCTACAGCACTATTTATGATGTGGTCGATATGTTGTCTCCTGTCGCTGCTGAAAAAGGCTTGCGGATGGCGGTATTGTTCTATAATGATGTGCCTATGCAGATCGTAGGGGACGCTCTAAGACTCAAGCAAGTACTGACCAATATAGTAGGTAATGCCATTAAGTTTACTGATAATGGCGATGTGGTCGTGCGCGTCAGCTTGGACGACTATCAAGATAACTACCTAATGATTAGTGTGCAAGATAGTGGTAAAGGTATCTCAGAGGCCGACCAAAATATGCTGTTCCAAAGCTTTAGTCAAGGTGACCCTTCTATTACTCGGCAGTATGGTGGTACTGGACTTGGGCTTGTTATCTCAAAACAGTTGACTCGGCTGATGGGCGGTGACATTGGTTTTTATGACAATGCACAAGAAAATATCGCTAATAAGGGCGCGACTTTTTGGTTTAGAATGCCAACCCACGTTGATGTGTTAGAGGCGGCAAGCGGAAACACCATTTCGCTACCTATGCTTGCACCGCTAGCGGGAGCGGGCGACGAGTTTCATATGCTGGTGTGGATCAATCATACCGCCTCCCTACAAGTGCTCAAAGCCAGCCTACAGAATCTTCCTATCAAGCTGACTCAAGCCAACTCCTTGCCAGGGGTGCTTGAATCGCTAAAAGAGCAAGATAACTATTGGGATTGGGTGATCGTTGATAACGATAACCAAGATGATATGATGGCGCTACTCAAGCAAATCAGGCTACATTATCAAGGTAAGCTGGCGGTATTTGGCTACCAAGTGGCGGCTGATCAAGCCCTGCTAAATCGCTATCATGCCGATATCTTGTATGAGCCATTGGATAAGCGCCAGCTCTACGCTATTTTAGACACTCAAAATAAAAAAGCGCTAGTACAAGTGCAAGAGCCGCGCTGGCAGGGAATCACGGTACTCGCTGTCGATGACCATCTGCCTAACCTTTTGGTATTGGACGCGCTTTTAAGCGAGCTTGGTATCCATGTCATCACTGCCAATAGTGGCTTTGAAGCGATAGAGCTGATCAGTAAACAGCAGGCTAGGCAAGCCAAAGCCAATAACAAAAGTGCCACTCAAAGCTTATCGAGTAAGACTCAGCGCTCAAAAGCAGAAGCGCGCGAGCAGCTCAGTAATGCGCCATCTTTATTGAAGTCAAGCACTGAAAAAACCGCAACAGAAAAAGCAACGACCACTCATCATGACATCGATCTGATATTTATGGATATCCAAATGCCGCGAATGTCAGGAAGAGAGGCTACCGAACAGATCCGAAAAATAGAAGCAGCAGATAGTCATATTCCTATTATTGCGCTGACGGCTCACGGCCTATCTGATGAGCGCGATCGCCTTATTGCTAGTGGTATAGATGATTATGTCGGTAAGCCTATTAGCCAGCCGCAGTTACTACAAGTGCTACAAAAATGGCTAGGGCGCGCCGCAACCAAGCATATGGCGACGAGTACTCAGCTGGCGCACACTAATATAGAGGATTCGAGTTTGGCCGATTTGAGTGCCAATAATGCCAATGACACTCAGTTAAAGGTAAGCGATCAAGACAATAATGAGGGTAAACAAACCCAGCTACACCCCAAGAAAAACAATAAAAAAATGCTGCGTCCGCTATCGCTAAAGAAAATTCGCGATAATTATCTGCGTGATAATGTACACGATACGCTACGTGACAACCTACCGGATACTCAGGCAGCTCAAGGCTACGGGCGTAATAGTACTCAAGCTCGTTATAACCATCTCGATCAAAGAAAACTATCACAAAGTCCTTTAGAGCCTGATGTTCATTTGCAACCAAATCAAAGCTATGCAACGGATCGGCAGCTACTACCTCTAGAGCAGCCCTCTACGACAAACGCCACTGTCAGATCTGATATTTTGGACTGGCAAGATGCATTGACCCGTTCAGCGAATAAGCCAGATCTGGCAGCGAAGCTTATCATCATGATGCTCGATACTATCGCTGATGAAAGAGAAGCGCTCGCTCAAGCTTGGCAAGCAAAAGATCGTCATATACTTGCGCAGATTGCTCACCGTATCCTAGGAGCTAGTCGCTATACTGGCGTCCCGCAGCTGCGTCTTGCCAGTCAAAACCTAGAAGATAAGTGCTTGTTAAACGTACAACATACCACACCTGCACAGTTTGCCATGCTACAGCCTTATTATGAAGACTTAATGACCGCACTCAATAATCTACAAAAGCTAGATTTATCGCCTTATTCTGAGCTCAATTATCACCGTCTAAGCGAAAACGATATGAACTGGAAGATGATTTGAATGGATAGTCAGTTATTGCTAGGGTAGCTTTGAGATAACACTGCTATGATGAAAATTCATTTTAACTTTCACTTTAAGGTTCACTTTGTCGACCACTATTTAAGGGACTAACATGCACGCCATCGCCGCTTATGAATACCAAACGCTACACGTCAGTGTCAGTCAAAACATAGCCACTGTCACTTTGAGTCGCCCGCAGAAAAAAAACGCTCTGAGCTTTCAGATGGTGGATGAGCTCATTCGTGTTGCAGGCCATATTAGCAAAGACACAAGCTTACGAGCGGTAATATTAAAGGGTAGCGAAGGTACTTTTTGCGCCGGTATCGACCTAGGGGATTTGAATAATCCAAAAAACCAGCTATATGCGATGTGGGAGCTAATTAAGCCGAAACAAAGCCTGTTTCAGCGTGTCTGTTTGGTATGGCGTGATCTGCCTGTCCCAGTGATTGCAGTACTAGAAGGCCACTGCATCGGTGCTGGCATGCAACTGGCACTGGCTTGTGATGTACGCATCAGCCACCCTGATTGTAAGCTATCGATTATGGAGGCAAAATGGGGTTTAGTGCCGGATATGGGCTTGACTCAGTCCGCGCTTGGTGTCGTGCGTGAAGACGTACTCAAAGAGATGGCGATGACTGCGCGTATCGTGGATGCCACTGAAGGTAAAGAGCTGGGCCTAGTCAGTCATTGTACTGAGATGCCTCTTGAGCACGCGCAAAAGCTAGCCGAAGAGCTAGTAGAGCGCTCCCCTGATGCGGTGCTGGCAAGCAAACGTGTTATCAATGCCATGCATCACCAGCCAGCACTAGTACTATATAAAGAAAAAATGTGGCAAATCAAGCTGATGCTTGGTCGTAATCGCAAACTTGCGCTTAGAAAAGCCAAACAAGCGAGCACGGTGTTCGCTAAACGTCAATTCCGCTAATCGTTTAGGCCCGTAGCTAAGAAAATAGCTTAGCGTGAAACGAATAAAGGTTTTCTTAGAGTGCTGTGTCTACGCTGACAGAGGCTGCGTAACATTCATCCCAGTTCCGCTGATTTTTTTTATACTGAGCTTACTATCGTAAAGATTATGTGAGCGGTATACTTTAAGTATTATCACTCCATTGAAAAAGCAGCAGACAGTCCGATATAGGATTGTCTGCTGCTTTGTTTGCGTAATAGTGTTTATTGGTAAATACTATCCTTAACCTTATAAACCTATCTTTCACACCATAATCATAAACGGTACGTACTATGTCTGCTCCAAAACCCAATGTCACAAATGACAAAAAGGCTGCTCGTCAAAAAGCCGCCGCTACTAGAGTACGCTCATCAGAGCTACCGGTAGCTTGGATTATGATGCTAGGGCTTATTGTGGCGATAGGGCCGTTATCTATTGATATGTATTTGCCCGCACTGCCTGCTATGGCAGATGACTTTGGTGTATCGACCGCTTTTATGGCCAACTCCGTACCGGCATATTTTGTTGGTTTGGTTTTTGGTCAGCTGATCTATGGGCCACTGAGTGATCGCGTCGGCCGCGTCAAGCCGCTTTATTTTGGCATGGCGCTCTACGTTGTCGCATCCATAGTTTGTGCTACGACAAGCAGTGAATATGTCTTATTTGCAGGCCGTACTGTGCAAGCGCTTGGCGCTTGTGTTGGCGCTGTAGTGACGCGAGCGGCAATTCGTGACAGGCTGACAGCGAAGCAAACCGCAAAGGCTTTTTCTATCATGATATTAGTGATGGGTCTGGCACCAATTTTAGCGCCTTCGCTTGGTGCTTTATTCCTACAGTTTTTTGATTGGCATTCTATCTTTTGGTTTTTGGCTGCTTTTGGCATGCTCAATCTACTGCTAACCAAGTTCTTCTTCTTTGAGACCTTAAGCGAAGAAAATCGCAATGCTCGCCCAGCCAAAGAAGTGCTGAGTCAATATTGGGACTTACTAAAAGATCCAAGGTTCAACTATCCTGCCATAGGCGGCGGCTTATTAATGGGCGCGATGTTCGTCTATATCAGCTCAGCTTCCGAGCTTATCATGGATACTTATGGCGTATCGGCGACTCATTTTGCCTGGCTCTTTGGTATGAACGCGGCAGGTTTTGTGGGCTTGACTCAGCTAAACCAGTGGCTCACTAACCGATTTCGGATTCTAAGTATCCTGCGTTTTGGGACGATGATGCAGGTCATCTCTGCTGCTGCATTATTTATAATCGGGCTAATTTTCGGTACTGATGCTTGGTTGCCGCTGGTGTTAGGATGCATCTTTTTCTGTATTGCAGGACTAGGATTGACCCAGCCGAATGCTTCTGCTATCGCTTTAGCCTTTCAAAAAACCCGTGCTGGTATGGCAAGTGCTATGCAAGGCTCACTGATGTTTTCAGTCGGTATCTTTGGCGGCTTGCTATTAAACTTATTCCCCGTTAACCCCGTATTAAAAATAGGTATCGCGATGTTTTCGCTAATGAGCCTTGGCGCATTCTTGATTTGGCAAATCGATCGCAATCTTAACCTTGATGATGCGGAGTGAGTTTGATCAACGCTTGCTTAGGGCTTTTAGTACATTCTGTAAGCTATAAAAAAAGCGCTATCAATCAAAGCATCAAGCAACAAAGTGCTAGAGCTTACCCTTGCTTTTATGATAAAATACAGCGCAGCTATTTATTGCAGGGCGGTTTTGGTATTTTATTTTAACTGTCCCTCGCAAGTGGCGCATTCTTTAAACCAACCAATGACACACATCTTACGATAAAAGATGACTGGGTGTCTGGCGATTTGATTAATTTGTCTGAGTGCTTTTTTATAATTTTGATTATTTAATAACGCTTTAGCAAATGCGTGTCGCTAGATAGGTCGTTTTTGTAAGATGGAGGCATAACCCAACCAAGGATAATATCATGGCTATAGACAACCCAACTCAAGTATCAATGCGCGACCTTCTACAAGCAGGCGCTCACTTTGGTCACCAAACACGTTTTTGGAACCCAAAAATGGGTCCTTATATTTTCGGTGCTCGTAACAAGATTCACATCATCAACTTAGAGCACACCGTTAAATCATTTAACGAAGCGCTAAACTACGTCAACAACCTAGCCGCTAAGAAAAACAAAGTCCTATTCGTAGGTACTAAGCGCGCGGCAAGCGGCGTTATCCGTGAGCAAGCACAGCGTGCTGGCATGCCTTACGTTGACCATCGCTGGTTAGGTGGTATGTTGACCAACTGGAAAACCTTACGCCAGTCAATCACTCGTCTAAAAGATCTTGAGAAACAAAGCGAAGACGGTACGTTTGCTAAGCTAACTAAGCGTGAAGCGCTAGAGCGTACTCGCGATATGGAAAAACTAGAGCGCTCTTTAGGCGGTATCAAAGACATGGGCGGCTTACCTGACGCTATCTTTGTTGTTGACGTCGATCATGAAGCGATCGCGATCAAAGAAGCCAAAAACCTAGGTATCCCAGTTATCGGTATCGTTGATACCAACTCTAACCCAGATAATGTTGATTACATCATCCCTGCTAACGATGATGCTATCCGTGCCGTGACTCTATATGTCACAGCAGTAGCCGATGCGGTTATCGCGGGTAAAGAATATGCTCAAACGCAAGCGGGCGGCAAAGCTGACCAGCAAGCTCCTGCTGAGCAAGAAGCACCAGCTGAAGCCAATGCTACCGAGCAGCCTGCAGAAGCTCCGGCTACTAAGAACCCAGCGGAAGCACAAGCTGATCTATAAATAGCCCTAAGATATGGCAAGCCTTGATTTATAGTGCTTGGCACCCATATAAAGCTATTAATAGCGTATAAGCTGAGCTTGTAAATATAAGCTCAAACCAGCTCAAAATAGGCATGATGAAGTTTTACTCGTCATGCCTTCTTATTAGTTTATTAATCTGTTATTGACACGTTACTGACTTGCTGGACGAAGATTCAATGTGTTCAGATACGTGCAAATATCTCTCACAGATATATCTTGAGACATATAAGTATCGTGTACCCCATACATATCAATACTCACATACATAATAAAAGGTAACTCTTATGTCAGAAGTAAAAGTATCTGCCAAAATGGTAAAAGAATTGCGCGACCGTACTGGTCTTGGCATGATGGAATGTAAAAAAGCCCTGCAAGAAGCCAATGGTGATGTCGAAGTTGCTATTGACAACCTACGTAAGTCAGGTCAAGCAAAAGCGGCTAAAAAAGCAGGTAATATCGCAGCTGACGGCGCTATTGTCATCGCGCAAAACGATAAGCAAGCCTATCTTTTAGAAGTAAACTGTCAGACTGACTTCGTGGCAAAAGATGATAGCTTCACTGCATTTGCAGAAAAAGTGGCTAATCTTGCGCTCGAAAACAACGTCACTGACGTTGCTGCTATCTCTGAACTACCTTATGGTGATGGCCAAAGCGTCGAAGAAGCTCGCGTTTCTTTAGTACAAAAAATCGGTGAGAACATTCAAATTCGCCGTGTAGAGACTTTAGAAGGCGACAACCTAGCGTCATATCGTCATGGCATACGCATCGGCGTTGTTGTGTCTTTTGAAGGCGGTAACGAAGAGACGGGTAAAAACCTAGCGATGCATATTGCTGCATTCAACCCAGTAGCAGTTAATGACGAAGACGTGTCTGCTGATGTATTGGCTCGTGAAAAAGATATCATCGAAGCCAAAGCTAAAGAGTCTGGCAAGCCTGACAACATCGTTGAAAAAATGATCGAAGGTGGCCTACGTAAGTACCTAGACGAAGTGACTTTACTACGTCAGCCATACGTCATGGACAATGACAAAAAAGTCGGCGATGTACTAAAAGCTGAGGGCGTAAAAGTACTAGGCTTTAAGCGTCTAGAAGTTGGCGAAGGCATCGAGAAAAAACAAGAAGATTTCGCTGCTGAAGTTGCTGCTGCACAAGCGGCTAGCAAGTAAGCTTTGAGTATGTTGTTACTCTAAAGTCAGCAAATACAAAAAAGCCCATTACTTAAGTAATGGGCTTTTTGCGTTGATATGGGCTATTAGATACTGATACTTATAAACCATAACGATAGACAAGTGCTTAACGTAACGCCTCAAAAGCAGAGTTAACGTAGCTTGCGCTATGAGCGTTACTACTCGTACCATAGCTTACTTTTTGTAGACCACTATTGCTATCAGCATTACTAGCAATCATGGCACTACCCACGACGCCAGCATCATTTTTATATAGACTATGATAGCGGCTCATCACCCGTTTGACATAATTGCGCGTCTCTTTAAAGGGCGGAATACCATTATATTTATCGACATTGCCTTCGCCAGCATTATAGCCTGCTACAGCAAACTCCACGTTATTATTAAAGCGCTTCATCAGCCAAGCGATATACTTCGCTGAGCCTTCAATGTTCTCTGCAGGGTTCCAAGCATTACGGACGTTGAAGCGGCGGGCAGTGGCTGGCATAAGCTGCATGAGACCTTGTGCTCCCACTGGTGAGCGAGCATTGGGGTTAAATGCAGATTCAGTATGCATCATCGCTTTCATCAAGCCAGGATCGACGCCATGACGCGCCGCAGAAGCGCGAATGTAGCTATCATAAGCATTACGACTACTGCTCTTACTAGCGGTACTAGTGCCATAGTTATTATAGGTGTTATCGCGATTGCTTTCATGCACCTTGGCATCTTTGTAGTAAGTGACTTTGACTTTTTTGGTAAATTTATCAAAATTACCGCTCGGACTGACATTGGTCAAGAGGACTTGGCCCGCTTGATCCTTATAGATGTACATATTACCAGCGTGTGCCGTCACGGTAACAGCGGATAGGGCGATAGAGGTCAGCAAGATAGATGACCAGCAGCGACTCAATAAAGGGGCAGTATTCGGCATAAGAAAATCACTCTTTATCGGTTAATGACGAAACGATAGCTTCAACAGTAGCTTTAACCATAGCTTCAACAATGGTATCAATAACTGATGTATTAGCCAGACAAAGCATTTATAGCGATTCGCATTATTAGTAAATTCTATAAGGTTACAGTTCTGTAAAGTTACAATGGTAACCAAACCACTAGTAATAAATACAAAATATAATAGTTACTTACTATAACACAAAATATTGCTTAGCCCTATTGTATTGATAGCTATAGGTTTTTAGTCAAAATTATTTATTCGGTAAAATTTAGATGTTAAAAGCACTGATAAATATAGGAACCCAAACAGCCGTCAATAAGCCATTTACCGCAAGACCGAAGGCAGCATAGCGCCCAGCGGTAGGGCTGATTTGCCAAGCTTCTACTGTGCCGAACGCGTGAGCGGCCAGTCCTAAGGCTAAACCTTTGGCTCTGTCGTCATCTACTTTTTTAAATAAAAATCTAGCGACGGCACCGCCCAGCAGTCCAGAAACAATAATAATTAAGTTGGCCATTGTAAGCGGTGCACTGATTAAGTCCGCCACGCTCAAGCCAATAGGGGTAGTGACAGAACGCGTAGCAAAGGACAACAAAGTGTCGTGACTGAGTGAAAACAGATAAGCTAACGACATCGGTAACAGCGCGCCGATCACACTTGCGATAAGGACAATGATAGATAAGCGCTTAACCGGCAAACCTTTAAAATTCATGGCGGCTAAAGGGATAGCCAACAGTACCGTGACATAGCCAAGCAAGCGATCAAACACTGGTTTGGCAACGCTATAATAATGCTCGTAATCCCACTGCGTAATAAATAAAAACAGCAGTACTAATACCAAAGCGGTAATGACCATAGGCAGCCATGAGATCTTTTTGGCCAAGATACGCGCGATCACGTGCGCGACTAAGGTCAATAAAATAGCGGCTAGAGTCGCCATAAATACACTGCTAAACATCATCTTAATTCTCCGCCGCGCAGGCTACTCAGACTTATCGCTAACTTTGGGTGTTGTCAGGCCTGTACTGTTCTTATTGTCAGCACTAGAGCTCAACCAGCGGTTGGCTAGAATCGCTAGACCCCAAAGCGGTATCAAAGTACTAATAGCCATTGTCAGCATGACGCCCCAAAATTCATCACCTAACTCAAACAATAAAATACCAGCGCCTGCTGATACCGGCAAAAAAGCAAAACCGCTATCGACTAACAATAAGTTACTGGCTCTGGTGATCCATTCCGGTAAGCCTTTGAGCAAGCGCCAAACGACTAAAATGACGAACATCGCCACGAGGCCTACAATGTTGGCGGCTTTTTCGATACCGGCCCACTGACACAGGAGTAGCGCTGATTCGCGCACTATGACCACCATGGCGAGCGTCAAAAGTAAGGCTAACCACAAAGGCAGTTTGGTTTGGGTAAGGGCATTCATAAGCTATCCTTGCCAAGACGGCAACTACAGAGTCTAGATAGAATAAAAGCAAGCGCCACGCTATTGATAAAAAGTACTGACGAAAACTATCGATAAACAGCATCGCAAATAGCTATGGCTAGGCTTTTAGATGGATTGCGTAAAAGTTTTACTCTATTATTTTAAAAGAAATAAAGGTAAAAAACTTTGGTTGAGGGACAACCAATGCGCTTGATTATATAGTGAAGTGAGCGACTAATAAACCTTAAGGGCCGGTGTATTTACAATAAAAACTCATGCGCGGTGATAATAGCAAAAGAGCCAGGACAGACAAACAATAAAAAATGAGCACATCAGCCTAAAAATGGCCAATATACTCATTGCTTAATACAGACTTTACAGCAGCTATCCTGCTGGTTCTAAAACCTTGATGTTAACTCTTACGCTTGCGGACTTGGGTTGTCATCTATAGCGGTATGATCGCTAGACTCATTATCCGTCTCAAAGATCTGCTCGTAGGTTAAGTCTTCCGCTACTAATGACTCATCTTCAGACAGCTGCAAATCTTCCTCATTGTTTTGCTCAAAAGGCTCAAGAATAGGCATCAGTAAAGTCGCTTGCGCTAACGGTAGCACCTCCATAGGCTGCAGGTTTGCTTCCCCTAATAGCTGCTTGAGACGCTCGCTTGGCAGACGAATGGTCAAGCACTCGTGGCCGCTATCATCATAGCTTTCTTCTAAGATAACCCCAAGCTCATACAAGGTGTTTTTAAAGTGTCCAGCATGGTAGGGCAAGGTGAGATTAAAGGTTGTCAAAGTACCCGTCATCAGCTGTTGTACCGCAAGTGTGAGCTCTTCGATGCCTAAATTGTCTTTTGAGGAGACATAAACGCGGTTTGGCTCACCTTCGTTGGCATAACCTATGCGCGCAGGCTCGCCCGTTAAGTCGATCTTATTATAGACGTTGAGTACTGGCACATCATTATCAATCTCTGCTAGCACCTCTTTGACCGCTGCAATCTGCTCGTGCATATCCTCGCTAGAAGAATCAATCACGTGCAACAATAGATCTGCCTCTAAAGTTTCCTCCAAAGTAGCGTGGAAGGATTCGACAAGCTCATGCGGTAGATGACGCACGAAGCCTACCGTATCGACTAAGACCACACGGCCGACACCTTGCCAATCTAAACGGCGCAAAGTCGGATCTAGAGTCGCAAATAGCTGATCTGCGGCATAGATGTTTTCATCGACTAAGCGGTTAAATAAGGTAGATTTGCCTGCGTTCGTGTAGCCGACTAGTGATATCGTCGGGACGTCGGATTTTTGCCGGCGAGCACGGCCTTGCGCGCGAGTTTGACGTACTTTTTCAAGCTTAGATTTGAGCTGATTGACCCGCGTTTGTAGTAGACGACGATCGGTCTCAAGCTGCGTTTCACCAGGACCTCTTAGTCCGATACCGCCTTTTTGTCGCTCCAAATGCGTCCAACCACGTACTAGTCTAGTGGATAAGTGGTTCAACTGCGCCAGCTCTACCTGCAGCTTACCTTCGTAAGTACGCGCACGCTGTGCAAATATATCCAAAATAAGGCCAGTGCGGTCAAGCACGCGGCATTTCGTTAAAGCTTCTAAGTTACGCTCTTGCGAGGGGGAGAGGCTATGATTAAAAATCACAATATCAGCATCATTGGCACTGACTAACTCAGCAATCTCTTGAGCTTTACCAGAGCCGACGAAGTACTTAGCATCTGGCTTTAAGCGTGAGCCTGTCACTAGCTCCACGCGCTGAGCGCCAGCGGAGTCAACAAGTAGCTCAAACTCGCTTAAATCATCGGGATCTTGTATTTGACGAATGTCTAAGTGCACTAAAACAGCACGCTCGCCACCTTCATATCTTTCAAAATATTCCAAAAATTTTCACCTATAAATGGGGGAAATAAATCGCGATTATCGGCTATAATTAGGCGGATAATCGCGTTCAGATAATAGTCTATATGCGGTCTTATTACTGGTTATTAAAGCCTAATTGTCATAGTGACGCCAGTTTTATGTTACTGGATTTACAAAAGATAGGTTTATAGTAGATAGTGAATAACGAGAACCCTCATTCAAGCTCAGTGAACAAATCGTCACTGACTATGAGAATTTTGCTATACTTACGCCATTTTTACAGACATTCAATGATGAGGGATACAGATGAGCCATTCTAAGCCAGGCTTTTCATTAAAAAAACAATTTAGCCGCAGTAAGCAAATTGTTGGTATGACTACCACTATGGCAGGTGGTCTACGAGCTGCACAGCGTATAGGCGCTTTTAAAAACCCGCCGCGCGAAAAACTACCGCGTTATATCCAAGCGTTTTGCCGCAAGATGGTCGGCTCTTTTGGTATAAAGGTTGTCGAAGTTGAGCCGGTACAGCAGTATCATGGGCTTTGGGTATCCAATCATGTGTCATGGATGGATATTCCGGTGGTTGGTACGGTCAGTCCGGCTTTCTTTTTATCTAAAGCGGAGATAGGCGAGTGGCCGATATTCGGTAAGCTTGCTTATGCGGCTGGTACCGTGTTTATTCAGCGCGGCTCGGGCGATGCCGGCTCAGTAGCAGCGCAAATCGCTGAGTTTTTGCGCCAAGGGTTTTCAGTTATTTTCTTTCCAGAAGCCACTACTACCGATGGCTCCAAGATTAAGCGCATTCATGGTAAGCTCTTGCAAGCGGCTATCGACGCTGATGTGCCGGTACGAGCGATGGTGATTGCCTATGTCAATAAAGACGGCAGCTTAAGTCAAGAATTGCCTTATTATGGCAAGCTGACCATGAAGCAGAGTCTAAAAAAAGTACTCGATACTAAGAACGTCACCGCTTATGTTTTGCCGCTTGAAGCGATCGACCCACAAGGCCGTAGCAAAAGTGAGCTGACAGATCTGTTGCAACAGCACATGCAAGAAGGGCTCGCAGAGCTACATGCACGAGTATTAAGCTAAGAGCCGATATAAGTGAATGACAAAGGCGCTAATCATATCGATTAGCGCCTTTTTGCGTAAACTTCATAGCTTTAGAATTTAGCAGCCTTAGAATCTAACAGCTTTAGTTAGCTGAACTAAGGAGATGGATTCGGCTGCTGGGTGTGCACCGCTTCGATAGCGGCTAATACGTCATCGCTTAAAGTTAGATTAACACTATCGATGTTTGATTTGAGCTGCTCGATGCTCGTGGCACCAATGATGTTGCTTGTGACAAAGGGCCGCGAGTTCACAAAAGCGAGCGCCATCTGCGCCATATCTAGTCCGGCATCGCTGGCAATCTTAGCGTATTGCTCAGTGGCTGCTAGCGCTTGCTCATTAATATATCTTTGGAATCTATCATACATCGTCAGCCGCGCGCCAGCTGGTTTTTTGCCACCTAAATATTTACCAGAGAGTACCCCAAAGCCTAGGGGCGAGTAGGCGAGCAAACCGACATTCTCGCGATGGGCAATCTCAGCCATACCCACCTCATAAAGTCGATTGAGCAAGCTATAAGGATTCTGCACCGTGATAGGCGCGATGAGACCGTTTTTGTCCGCTTCCCATAAGTAGCGCATCAGTCCCCAAGCAGTATCGTTTGAGAGTCCATAAGCACGAATGCGGCCCTTTTTGATCTCATCATTGAGCGCTTGAATGGTCTCTAAAAACGGCGTTAAGTCATCAAGCGATTGCGCTGACATCTCGCTGTCATAACCGCGTTGACCAAAGAAGTTCGACTGCCGCTCAGGCCAATGCAGCTGATAGACATCAATATAGTCGGTTTGTAAGCGCTGCAGATTACCGTCAATAGCGCTACTAATATGCTTGGCATTATAGCGGCTATTACCGTCTCGCAAAAAACTCATCGGCGACATTTTACTGGCCAAGATAACTTTATCGCGCTGCTGTGTCTTTGCAAACCAAGTGCCGATAATGCGCTCGGTATCGCCTTGTTTATCTTTGTCAGGCGGTGAGGGGTACATCTCTGCACAGTCCCAAAAGTTCACTCCTTCGCTAAGGGCTAAGTCCATTTGTTCATGGCCTTCGCGCTCATTGTTTTGTTGTCCCCAAGTCATCGTTCCTAGACAAATTTTCGATACCTTTTCATCGATTTGTGGCAGCACTTCATATTGCATGGTTGCATCCTGACTATTGATTATTGATTATTGATTATTGATTATTGATTATTGATTATTGATTATTGATTATTGTTTTGAGTTGCTTGTGTGATTAACTCAGCTGAATGCCAGTCACACCCGGCGGCGTCACCTTAAAGATTTTGACTTTAAATAGTACGTCTTGCCCGGCTAGGGGATGATTAAAATCGACCTCAATCTCATCGTCATTAATCGCGCTAATAGTACCGGGCAAAGTGTTTTTACCTTTATCCTCAAACTCCACCATCATACCAATCTCAGGATTGTCCGCGACTAAAGCAAACTGCGGACGACTAAAGTGCTGTACATTATCTGGATTCCAGTCGCCAAAAGCTTGCTCAGGCTCCAAGTGCGCGGTACGGGTGTCGCCTGCCCGCAGATTCATCAGCACTTGCTCAAAACCCGGCAACAGGCTTTCATCGCCGACAGTCAAACTGACCGGCTGATCACGATTAAAGGTCGAGTCAATGACCGTACCATTTTCTAATGACACCTCAAAATGCAGCTTGACTAAGCTGCCATGAGTGATACGAGTGTCTTCGTTTGGATTGATAAATTGTGATGAGGTTTGAGAGTCAGTCATAATAAAAAACCAGTTTTAGTTAAAAGTAGAGTGTTGTTATCAGTGAATAGATTCAGGTGATAGATTAAGAAATGATAAGCGAAATACTGCCCTATGTAAGCGTAAATAGTGTAACGTAAAGGCGCTAAAATAAAGGTTAACTGTAGAGAGTTACTGATTATAAAAAGTGACCGATTATAAAAGTTTTAATCCTAGTCAAATAAGAGAGTATCGCAAACATGGCAAATAGACAACAAGGCCGAATTACAAAGTGGCAAGATGACAAAGGCTTTGGCTTTATCGAAACCGAAGCTGGGGAGTCACTGTTCTTTCATGTCAGCGAGTTCAAAGCGCCGCGTCGACCTGTCATCCATGAGCCAGTGGTCTTTAGTATTGGACAAGATAAACAAGGACGCTTGCAAGCCAAGCAAGTACAAGAGTTCAGTTTTGTGCAGCAGCAAATAGCAGATAAGAACAGTCAAATCCGTCAGCGTAACGCAAAGAAAAGCCAACAAGCAGACTTTGAAGCAGGGCAAAAGAAGAGGCTACTTTTAGGCGTGGCATTCTATGCAGTATTAGTATTATTAGTAGTGATGGGTGATTTGAGCTGGCTGGTCTTGGCTTGGTATGTACTATTAGGCGTTATTACTTATCTCACTTACGCCAAGGACAAAGCGGCTGCGCAAAGCGGCGCGTGGCGTACGCCTGAATCGACTTTGCATCTACTAAGCGTGCTCGGCGGCTGGGTTGGGGCGATGGTCGCGCAGACCTACTTGCGTCACAAGTCACAAAAGCCTGATTTTCGAATTAGTTTTTATCTGACGGTAGTGATTAACTTAGCAGGCTTATTATTTAATATGGCGGGTGGTGGTTTGGATTCTTTTAAAGGCTTGTTATAGACTTCTAGCCTCTACTTTAAACCGCCTCTAAAACCCTTTGATAAACCGCAGCATCATTAGCCGAGAAGCAGCAAAATATAATCTCATTTACCGAAAAGTTATCTGACGACTCTAGCTTACCCAATACATAATTCTTCACCGTATTTACCGCTACTTTAGTGGCCTTGTCGATTGGGTAACCATAAACGCCAGTACTGATGGATGGAAAAGCAAGGCTAGCGACCTTGTGTTCAGCGGCTAACTCTAACGCGTTTTGATAGCAGCTTGTCAGTAGCGCTTCTTCATTATTATTACCGCCATGCCAAACTGGCCCTACGGTATGAATGACATAGTCACAGGGTAGATCAAACGCTGGGCTTATTTTTGCCTCGCCAGTGGCGCAGCCGTTCAAGGTGCGGCAATAAGCGAGCAGCTCCGGCCCTGCGCCTCGATGTATCGCGCCATCCACGCCGCCGCCACCGAGCAAACTCGAATTGGCCGCATTGACAATAGCATCAATTTTTAGCGTAGTAATATCCGCTTGTAATACGGACAAAGTAACCGTGCGAGTAGCAGAACTAGCAGTAGAGCTAGAGCTATCAGGGACAGAGACTTGCTTTTGCAAAAGTGGCTTGGTTTGAACATTCGTCATGGTAGCGTCCTTATCATTAATCCATAAATTCTATATTAATAGTCTAAGTGATTTGCTATCGTTTAGGTGTATCTGATATGAATATAAAAGTTTTTAAATTATATTTCTAACCAACTATAAAAAGGACGTTTTAGTGATTACGCTCTATAAATACACCCATCCTAGCCGCGCAGAAACTGTAGTCTGGGCACTACAAGAGCTTGGCCTAGACTATGAAACCAAAGAATTAAACGCTTATAAATTTGAGCAGCGAAGCCCTGAGTTTTTAGCGATTAACCCGTTTGGCAAAGTGCCAACGATGACCCATGACGGTAAGCACTTCACTGAATCGTTAGCGATTATCGAATATCTCAATGACTTGCATCCTGATAGACCGCTAACGCCTAGCCATAACGATGATAACTATGCCGAGAAGAACTATAAACTGCGTCAGGTCATCTCGTTTGGCATGATAGAGCTTGAAAGTTATGTGTGGATATTAACGAAGATAAAGGTATTAGACAATTATGAGAACTGGCCTGAGGGCACCGCTGAGAAGTGCATAACCAATATTCAAAACGCGCTACCGATTGCCACGAGTTGGTTGGATAGCCAAGAATATATAGCAGGTGATCGCTTTAGCTTAGCTGATATCTACTATCATCATCTATTTAATTGGCTAAAAATGTTGGGGGTGGCGTTACCTGAGCAAGCGAAAGCATACGTTAAAAGATTATCCGCGCGAGAGAACTTTCCTAAAAAGTAGGAGAGTAGGGTTGTTGTTTGGAAATAGAGTGCATCCTGAGCACCATCAAGATTAGGGCGTGTTGAACATTCACAAATGCGCACTGCTGATCGCTAAAATAGT
>NZ_JADQAL010000048.1:0-15300 GCF_022129275.1 Psychrobacter sp. Ps3 | reverse complement strand
CGCCTAAAAAATAGTCGCTGTCAGTGCCATGGTCGAATGTTCAACACGCCCTAATTAAAGAGTAGCAGTATAAAGGTTTGCGTGGCTACAACAAACAATCCGTATGTATCTAGCCATCTTAAATACTCAAGAGTTTAAGCTACGCTTTGTATAGCTTTGAACCTACAAGATAATACTACCAGCGCATCGGCGCAAGATAAGGTAAAGCGGATTTGAGCTGCTCATAAGTACCATTGACTAAGATGTCGTCAGTGACTTTATTGATATCAGTATGACCACAGAACGCCATGCTTACATCGCACTCTTTGTAGATTAGCTCCAATGCGCGGCGCACGCCGTCTTCACCATAAGCGCCCAGTCCATACAGAAACGCACGTCCGATCATCGTACCATTTGCGCCTAATGCTATTGCTTTAAGCACATCTTGCCCTGATCTGATACCACTATCGAGCCAAATCTCAATCTGGCTATTCTCAGCTCTCACCGCTTGCACGATATCGCTTAGCGCGGCGATAGAGGAGGGTGCGCCATCGAGCTGACGACCGCCATGGTTAGAGACGACTAGAGCATCAGCGCCACTACGCGCGGCTAATATTGCATCTTCAGGCTCCATGATGCCTTTGATAATTAGCTTGCCACCCCATTGATCCTTGATACGCGCCACATCATCCCAGCTCAGGCCAGGATCGAATTGCTCTGCCGTCCAAGCAGAGAGTGATGACAGATCCTCAACATTTTGTGCATGACCGACGATATTACCAAAGGTTCGTCTTTTGGTGCCGAGCATATTTAAGCACCATTCAGGCTTTGTCATCAGATTAAGTATATTAGCTAACGTAGGCTTCGGCGGTGCAGAAAGACCGTTTTTGATATCTTTATGACGCTGGCCGAGCACTTGTAGATCGGCGGTTAATATCAGCGCTGAGCAGTTGGCGTCTTTTGCGCGTCGTATCAAATTGGCCATAAACTCTTGATCACGCATCACATACAGCTGAAACCAAAACGGCGCATTAGTATTCTGTGCGACATCTTCTATTGAGCAAATACTCATAGTCGACAGCGAAAACGGTACGCCAAACTTCTCAGCGGCGCGCGCAGCATGAATCTCACCATCCGCCCACATCATGCCCGTGAAGCCAGTAGGTGCAATGGCGACAGGCATGTTGACTTTTTCACTGATCATTGTGGTTGCCAGCGAGCGATTTTCCATATCGACGAGTACGCGTTGACGCAGCTTAATACGATCAAAATCGGTTTCGTTATTCCGATAGGTGGTTTGCGTCCACGAGCCTGAATCGACATAATCATAAAACATACGCGGTACTTTACGCTCAGCAACGCGGCGCAGATCTTCGATTTCGGTGATTTTAGTTAAGTCTTTCATGGCAGTTCCTTATGCTGGCAAACGTTATGAGATATTGATTAGGGTATTTAGACTAGCAGTTGCTGCAAATCTAGCACTGAAAAAGGATAGTTCAAGCGCTGGGTTGGCGTGAGTACCACCGGAATAGTAGTAGCAAAGTGCATCATTAACGGCTCATTGAAATCGCTGATGTCTATGTAATGATAATTGATAGGCTGTACCGCGGCTAGCTGATTCATTAGACTCTCAGCGACATCGCACAAATGACAGCCTGTGGTGCCGAGCAGCCATGTTTGCTGATGGATATCATCATGAGCAAGCTTAGGTGACGCGGCTATTATGCTTCTTCTGAGCGCTGCGATGGTTTCGTGATTAGCGCCATTATCTGTTTGATAATTTGGTAGGTTGTCATTAGGCATAGTTATACTCATCTTTGATCCATCTTTACAATTATCATATCTTTATAAGCACCGTATACTTTGGGTCTTACTTTAAGCTTGCTTACGCCTTTAACATTATAAGATAGAGGATAATCATATCATATCATAGAGAAATCCTATCTATAATAACAGTAGCCGTGACAGCGATTGTGAGATTGGGTAAGATAGCTTGCTCGCCGACAGTTTAGATTGCAGCAGCAAACGAATATTTTGAATGATCATTTTGAGCTTTTTAGTTTTGCTACATTTTATAACGCTTCATCCTTACTTATTTGGATATATTGTGCATGACAAGTTTTGCTAGTTTTTTTAAGCGCTTATTAGGAGCAATTATACTGATAATCGTTGCTTTTCATATCCTAGTTG
This sequence comes from Psychrobacter sp. Ps3, assembly GCF_022129275.1. Taxonomy (NCBI): domain Bacteria; kingdom Pseudomonadati; phylum Pseudomonadota; class Gammaproteobacteria; order Moraxellales; family Moraxellaceae; genus Psychrobacter; species Psychrobacter sp. Ps3. Next base: position 13,131 of record NZ_JADQAL010000048.1, on the reverse strand, counting down.
CAGCATTGCTACTGGTGTGGAAGAGCCAGCCTATTAACAATAGTATGTTTATGCTGACCCATCGTCTGACCGGCGGCGAGGTCACCCAAGAGTGGGTAGAATATGATCAAATCGCCAAGTCCGCCAAGCAAGCCGCTATTGCTAGTGAAGACTCGACTTTCAGTCAGCATAATGGCTTTGACATTAAAGGCATAAAAGAGGCGCAAAAGAAAAATGAAGCGTCAGGAAAAACGACAGCTGGCGGCTCAACCATCACTCAGCAATTAGCCAAAAATCTATTTTTGACCTCACACCGCTCTTACGTACGTAAAGCGGAGGAAGCGGTTATCACGGTGATGATTGAGATGATTTGGGATAAGCCGCGCATTCTGACCGCTTATCTAAACGTCGCTGAGTTCGGTAATGGAATCTATGGTATCGAAGCCGCCGCTCGGCACTATTATGGTAAAACTGCCGCCGATCTCAACCGTGATGAGTCAGCACTGCTCATTAGTATGCTGACTAACCCCAAGTATTATCAAGACAATCAGGGCAATAAGCGGCTGCGTAATAAACAGCGTATTATCAAAAAGCGGATGAACAATGCGGTGTTGCCACAAGCTGCATAGCCACTATTCAAGTCTTAATAGCTCCAAGCACGAGGCTATAACATAAGGTTGTAGTACAAGGCTAATTTTTGACACTAATGTGAGTGCGCTGTCGTATTTTTAATCATAATAAGGAGTAGTGAGATGGCTGATAATCCCAACAAGGCAAAAATCACCGATAATGGCACTGATAAAAATCAAGGTGCGTCACTCAGCCATGAGCGCTTAAACAGCCATGAGCGCTTAAACAGCCATGAGCGCTTAACTAATAGTAGCCTTACCCAAATCGACTGGCAGCGTTTTGACGATGGCAGCTACTCATCGAGCAGTTACATTCATCGGGATCTATCTTTATTGCAGTTCAATCTGCGCGTCTTAGCACAAGCAGCCAGCCCTCGTCATCCACTTCTTGAGCGGCTGTTCTTTTTGATTATATTTTCTTCAAATATGGACGAGTTTTTTGAGATTCGCGTGGCAGGCATCATGCAAAAGCTCAATATAGGCGATGTGCCTAGTAGCCCGCATGGGATGCGCCCAAGTGAAGTGCTTAAAGAGATATCAGCGGTGGCGCACGAGGCTATCGATGAGCAGTATCGTATTTTAAACCAAGATATCTTGCCAGCGCTTGCCAAAGAAGATATTCGCTACTTGCGCCGTGATGAGCTAAATGCCGAGCAGTCGGCGTGGATGAAGCGTTACTTTATCGAGCAAGTCTTGCCAGTGCTGACGCCAATTAGTATTGATCCGGCGCACCCGTTCCCGCGCCTGGTCAATAAGAGCCTGAATTTTATCGCCACTTTAGAGGGCAAGGATGCTTTTGGCCGCGATATCAATTTAGCGATTGTACCGGCGCCGCGTAGCCTGCCGCGGGTGATTCGTCTGCCTAATGAGCTGACGGGCGGCAAAGAGCATCACGTCATGCTCTCAGCGGTAATCCATGAGCATGTGGGTGAGCTCTTCCCCGGCATGAATGTTACTGGCTGCCATCAGTTCCGTCTGACTCGAAACGCTGATTTGGACTTAGCGGATGATGTCGACGATATTGCCAAAGCACTAGAGGGCGAGCTTGAAAACCGCCGTTTTGGTGACAAAGTACGCCTTGAGGTTACCACCGACTGCCCAACGCCTATCAGCGATTATCTGCTTGAAGAGTTTGAGCTGCATGATAACCAGCTATACCGAGTCAACGGCCCAGTCAACTTAACGCGGCTGTTATTTGACTTTAATATTCCCAAACTGCGTTATCAGTCCTTTACCCATATCGTTCCTAAGCCGTTTCGCCGTGAGTTCGATAAGCTCGATCGTTCCACGAGTATGTTTGGCGCGATGCGTAAAGGCGATGTGCTCGTCCATCATCCTTTTCATGCCTTCTCGCCGATTGTCAATCTGCTATGGCAAGCAGCAAGCGATCCAAAAGTGCTGGCGATTAAGCAAACCTTGTACCGCTCAGGCACCAACTCTGAGATTGTCCAAGCGCTAGCGGCCGCCGCGCGTAATGGCAAGGAAGTGACAGCGGTGATTGAGCTGCGCGCGCGTTTCGATGAAGCCTCTAATATCGCAGTTGCAAACTTCTTACAAGAGGCAGGCGCGGTCGTCGTCTACGGTATCGTCGGCTACAAGACCCATGCCAAGCTGATGCTTATCGTGCGCCGCGAAGACGACCGCATTCGCCGTTATGTGCATCTTGGTACGGGTAACTATCATGCTGCCAACGCCAAAGTCTATACCGATTATGGGCTGTTCACCGCTGATGATGATATCTCAGAAGATGTGCACAAAATCTTCCAAGAGCTAACGGGGATGGGGAAGCCTGCCACCCTCAAAAAGCTGCTACACGCGCCTTTTACCTTGCACGATAAATTGATGAGCTTCATTGACGATGAGATCGCTCATGCCAAAGCCGGTAAGCGCGCGCATATGATTATCAAAGTCAATGCCTTAACCGAGCGGCGACTGATTGCCAAGCTCTACGACGCCTCGCAAGCTGGAGTCAAGATTGAGCTTATTCTGCGCTCAATCTGCTGTCTGCGCCCGCAAGTCAAAGGGCTGTCTGAAAACATCACTGTGCGCTCTGTCGTCGGACGGTTCTTGGAGCATACACGCATCTATTATTTCCATAATGGCGGCGATGAGCGCATGTATTTAGGCAGTGCTGATTGGATGGATCGTAACCTGTTCCACCGTGTTGAAGTGGCTTTCCCTATTGAAGATAAAAAACTATTCGCGCAAATCTATCAAGACGGTCTGCAAAATTACCTAAAAGATAATGTACAAGCTTGGACATTAGCAGGGGACGGGCGTTGGCAGCAGTTGAGTCCAGTTAATGATGCCTTGCCACACGTTGCGCAAAATCATTTACTCAGTGTCATTAACCACGTCGATGAATAAACAATAATCATCGTATTCTACTATTAGAGGTTACAAACTGTCTTGTAACCTCACATTTATTCACATATTGATACGGCAGTGCACTAGCGTATAGTTTATGCTTTTTTCTATACTTGAAAGTACAGTAATCAAAAGTACAACTTATCTATCATCTAATTATAAGAATAGGAATAATACTATGAGTAACGCTAGTGATAATAAATCTGATGTTCAGCAAGCTGCTAATACAGCCAATGCCGACAAAATCGAAAAAAACTTACAACAAGATAATGATTCAAAAAAGCCTGAAGACTTAGCAGAAAACGAAAAGACACCCTTTATAGATGAACAAACCCGTACTGACAAATAGTGCGCCGCTAAAAAAGCAAAAGATCATCAGAACAATCAATAGAGGGATATATTATGGTTAATAAATCGACAATTACGGACAATAAAACACGAACTCGTGTGGATGATATGAGGCCGAATGATGAAGAGGTCGTGCCAATTGACGATCTGGCAGATGCCAAACGGGAGAATCCAACCAATAGCTATGAAGGCCGCAAGCATGAGCCAAAGATAGATGGCCCTGAACAAGCCTCTCAAGAGACTGACGAGGTCTATGCTGACCCGCGTCGAGAAGAGAATCTTCCGGCAGGTGGTAAGAATGTCGCTGATCTTAATGCGCACGATCTAAGTCAAGACAATAACCAAATTTAATTTATACTCGCTTGTCTTGTATAGATAGCTGTATAGAAGGTTTTTACCTTACTTATTTAAACGACGTCCACATCTATAATTACAACAAAGGATGAAACCATGCAAACTAAAGATCCAGCTTTAACTAAGACACCTATTAGTAGCCATGACGCTATAAGTGAAATAGTCGAAAATACAAATGGCAACAAAGATCCTAAATATTCTGAGCGCGAGCAGCGCCACATTGATGAGACAGTGAGTGCTAGTGACAGAGTAGATGGCGTTGCTACTGTTAGAGATGATGCTAATGTGCCTCGTGAAGGTTCCGTAGAAAACCACGAGGATATTGAGCGCAATACCACTGTTAATAAAGGTACAGATACCTTTGAAGACGACATTGTAGACTCAGAGCATGTCAATGACGGTGATAACCCAGCGCGTCAACCGGATCGCCGTGACCAACAAGGCAGTAGCCCCTTTGATGGTAATGTTAACGACCGAACTGTAAAAAGCGCAGAGCCTAAGAGCGAAGAGATCAATGATTTAAACCGTTACGCCAGTATCGACAACGCGCAAACGCGTATTTTAAATCCTGATGAAAAAGATTAAATCTCGCATCAGTAAGATTTGAGCATATTCTTAAGTTGAGCAGTTAAGTAATTGAATGGCTCATTTATCTGAATTGAGGATATGCTCTAGCATTAGGGTTTAAAATAAATGATTGAAAAGGATTATTCATGAAAAATAACAAAGAAGACTATAAGTTAAAAGACGCGGATGACAATGAAGGTATCGTGCCCGATGATGCGCTACAAAAGGTAAATCCAGCTGCTGCTGAGCAAGCCTCAGACGATCATGATCCGCATAATATTGCCAAAGATCACAAGCAGCATGATGCTAGTATTACTGAAACCAAAGATTAGTAAGTAAAACTAGAAACAGAAGTATAAATAATTACTGAAAAAGCAGCGTGTTACTGTCTCCTAAAAGACAGTAACACGCTGCTTTTTTTATGGGGAATCAATCAGTGGCATTAAGCCATGTACTAGAATTATTGTTAGCTAAACCATGAATTAAACAGGTACGCCGCTATGAAAGCGTAGCTCATTATCAGGACTGGTAATAAGCTCAGCTTCTACCGCTCTAAAAAAAGCCACACGTTCATCGATATTCTCAGCCGCTAGCGACTGCGCTAACTGTAGATAATCTTCAAAATGACGACTCTCTGATTTTAGTAAATAACGGTAGTATTTAGCCAAGCGCTCATCATCTATTACATTGCTTAGTGCCGCAAAACGCTCACATGAGCGCGCTTCTATAAAAGCGCCAATGATGAGTACATCAACCATAGCTGCAGGCTCAAAAGTGCGCTTGTGTTTTAGCAAGCCTTTGGCATAACGGCCTGCGCCTAGATGTTGCCACGCTTGACCACGCTCTTTCATAATCCCTAATACTTGCTCGTAGTGCAGCATCTCTTCCCGGACTAACTGAGCAAGCTTGCATTGTAAGTCATGGGAGAATTCATAGCGAAACATCAGATTCATTGCGGTGCCCGCCGCTTTTTTTTCGCAGTTCGCATGGTCTTGGATAATGATGGGTAAGTTATTGACCGCCGCATCTATCCAAGCCCGTGTCGTTCGCCCTGCCAAAAACGTATAGATCGCTGATAGATCGACATTTGAAGGTGAAGTCTGAGCTAAAGTTTGACCGGCAGCAGCCCGTTCATTTGGTTTTTTATTTTCGCTTGTTGCTTTGATTTTGATATCAGTCATAGTCTAATCAGGTAAAGTGGACAATTTGGTAAATTTTATCATTGAGCGCTTTGCTCAGCAGAAATGATTACTTACAGTTTAATCATACTCGTAAGTCATCAGCACCCTAGCGCTTCCTTGTACGAGTTAAACAAGCCGTGGTAAAGGCTATCATATTTATACAAGGCGACTATTTATCTAATAAATAGCGCGTTGTTGTTAATTTCTTGATTTGATAGTAGGATAATCTTTGATTTTAGAATCATTATGTCATAGATTATTTTAGCATGAGCCTATCGTTCATATAAGAACATTGATTATAAGACTTCTAAATGCTTGTTCGCTATAAAGGTATAACGATAATCTCAGTTAAGCACCCTTTATTGCTCAAGCGCCTCCCTAAACTTATTACAAGGATATCATTATGAGTCAGGATTTAAACGCCAATCGCATCCAAAAAGGCAGCCTTGCTATCGATAAGCAGATGTATGACTTTATCGAAAACGAAGTACTGCCAAAAGTAGGCGTCGATTCAGAGAGCTACTGGTCAGGGTTTGAAAAGGTAGTCAAAGAGTTCACTCCGCGTAATAAAGCCCTGCTTGCGACTCGTGATGAGATGCAAAAGCAGATTGATCAATGGCATCTAGATAACCCTACTAATAGCGGCGAAGTCGACTTTGCAAAGTATAAGCAATTCTTACAAGAGATTGGCTACTTATTGCCAGAAGGCGAGGACTTTCAGGTCTCAACTGAGAATGTCGATGAAGAAATCGCTCATATCGCAGGGCCACAGTTAGTCGTACCGGTGCGTAACGCTCGCTATGCTTTGAACGCGACTAACGCTCGTTGGGGTAGCTTGTACGATGCGCTTTATGGTACTGATGTTATCAGTGATGAGAACGGTCAAGAGGCTAAAGGCGGCTATAATCCTACTCGCGGCGCCGCTGTCGTGGCTTATGCCAAGCAATTCTTAGATGAGAACTTTGCGCTTGCATCCGGCTCTTATACCGATGTCACAGGCTTTAAAGTCGTCGATGGCAAGCTACAAATCACTCAAGGCGATAATAGCACTGAGCTTAAAGATGCAGAGCAATTTGCAGGTTACATGGGAGAGGCAAGTAGTCCAACAGCGGTGCTGCTCAAGAACAATAATCTGCACGCCGAGATTCAGATCGATAAAGACAGCCCAATCGGTAAAGACGATGCAGCAGGTATCAAAGATGTGCTACTCGAATCGGCTATCACTGCCATTCAAGATGGCGAAGACTCTATCGCCGCAGTCGATGCTGAAGAGAAAGTGGAAGTGTACCGTAACTGGTTTGGCCTAATGAACGGCGATCTGAAAGAGACTTTTGAGAAAGGCGGTAAGACTCGCACTCGTCAGCAAAACCCAGACCGCGTTTATACTGCACCAGATGGTAGCGAGCTAGTCCTGCCAGGCCGCGCTTTGCTACTACTACGTAACGTCGGACACTTAATGCAAAACCCAGCTATCTTAGTTGATTTGGGCGAGGGGCAAGAAGAGATCTTTGAGGGCATCATGGACGCTCTAGTGACGCCATTACTGAGCCTAAATGACCTAAAAGGCAAGACTAAGCTGTCAAACTCACGCAAAGGCTCTATGTATATCGTTAAGCCAAAAATGCACGGCCCTGATGAAGTGAAGATGGCCAATGACTTATTTAATGCTTCTGAGGACTTATTAGGTCTTGAGCGTAATACCTTAAAGATCGGTATCATGGACGAAGAGCGCCGCATGACGGTCAATCTAAAGAACGCTATTCGTCAAGCTAAAGAGCGCGTCATCTTCATTAATACCGGCTTCTTGGATCGTACCGGCGATGAGATGCACACCAGCATGAATGCAGGGCCATTCGTACGTAAAGGCGAGATGAAGTCGCAAGCATGGCAGCCAGCTTACGAGCAGTGGAACGTCGATGTCGGTCTTGAGGTAGGTCTGCAAGGCCGCGCTCAGATCGGTAAAGGCATGTGGGCTAAGCCTGATGAGATGAAAGAGATGATGGAGACCAAGGCGGCGCATCCGCAGTCAGGCGCTAGCACGGCTTGGGTACCGTCACCAACGGGTGCAACCTTACATGCCATGCATTATCATCAAGTCAATGTAAAAGACGTACAAGACAAGCTAAAATCGCGTAGCCGCGCCAATGTCGATGATATCTTGACCATTCCTTTGACCAGTGAGGCCAATTGGAGCGAAGAAGAGAAGCGCCAAGAGCTTGAGAACAACGCTCAAGGCATCTTGGGCTATGTCGTGCGCTGGGTGAACCAAGGTGTTGGTTGCTCAAAGGTGCCAGATATCAATGACGTTGGCCTAATGGAAGATCGTGCGACTTTACGTATCTCAAGCCAGCACATCACCAACTGGCTACATCATAATGTAGTGAGCGAAGAGCAAGTCATGGAAACCATGAAGCGTATGGCAAAAGTCGTCGATGAGCAAAACGCGGGCGATCCTAGTTACCAAAATATGGCACCTGATTTCGATAACTCTTATGCGTTCCAAGCGGCTTGTGATCTAGTATTTAAAGGTCGCGAGCAGCCTAGTGGTTACACTGAGCCACTACTGCATCAAGCGCGCCGTGATCTAAAAGCTAGCAGCGCTTGCTAAGTAAGCGGCTCAAAGCTGTCATATAAGGTTTTAGTCTATTATCTTATATGACGCGTTATTAGCCCTCCTATTCGCTCTAGAGGATGAGTAGGGGTTATACCTTTACAATCGTAAGTCGCTAGTACAAGCACTCCTATTAAGACGATAGGGGTGCTTTTTTATGGCTAACATATCTCTTAATACATGGCTTTGAGCTATCTTCTAATCCTTATGAAAGACTAACTAGAATCAAGAAGTTTATTTCCGCGAATAGTGAAATAAAAAGTGAAAGAATTAGGACTAAATGTCAAAAAAATGTTGCAAATTATGTCAAAGTTGTTATGCTTGTACTCGAAGTATGAGTTTGGTAACGGATGTTACGCAGCAGACCGATTAAGACCAAAGTTTACATGGCAGTTACTTTTTTAATCCCAGTTATGTAAGTCATGGTTTTTTTCATCTTACTGTAATAGAACTTCGCCACACTTGTTTCTGACTAATTTCGGTAGCCAGTTACACATTATATCTTTGAGGATTTGTGACGATACCAATATGGGCGCCAGCTAATAATAGCTCGCTCATTACTACAATTGTAAAGTGGAGATACCCCATGAAAAAACTACTTTTAGCTACAGCCGTTGCTGCTCTATCTGTATCTGCAGCGAATGCCGCTCCTACCGTATATGGTAAAGCATTCGTCACTGCTGACTATGTAAATGCTGACTATGATGCGGCGGGCAGCGTAAATGATCGTGATGAAGATACTGTGGAAATTAACTCTAACTCTTCACGTATCGGTATCAGAGGCTCTGAGGCTGTAACTGCTAACACTGATGTTATCTATCAGCTAGAGTATGGTACTCGTGTTGACGGTGATAGCGATGGTTTCACTAATCGTGATACATACCTCGGTTTGGTTAACGAAAACTTCGGTGAAATTCGCGCTGGTAAAAACCAGTCTACCTTAGATTACGTAAACAACGTTATCGTAAATGATGGTTACTGGGATAACCTAGGTGGTAATAAACTTGAGTCGAATGAAGAGCAAGGCGGCTTGAACATGGCTGATAGTAGCCGTATCAAAAGCTCAATCGTTTGGAAAGCGCCTAAATACAACAACTTGCCGCTAGAGCTTGCTGTTATGTACAGCTCTGACGAAGCAAACGGTAACAAAGATGATGGTTTTGGTGCTGCTTTGATGTTTGATCAAGGTACAGGCTTCACTGCTGGTGTTGCTTATGATAAAGACCAAAATATCGAAGGTGATATCATCCGTGGTACAGCAACTGCTGATCTAAGCCAATACATTGCTTACCCTGTAACCGTTGGGGCACTGTACCAAGTAGCTGATTATGATTATGGTGATGAAGACGAAACAGGTCTAGTGCTTAGTGCAGCCATGGGTCTGTCTAACTTTGCCCGTCCAGCGACCATCTACACGCAATACAACAAAACTGACAATCTAAACGGCGTTGATAATGCTGACTCAGATCAAATCGTGGTTGGTGGTAAATATTACTATCAAGATAACATCATTGCACATGCTTATGCAGGTGTGAACAGTGCTGAAGATGTTATGCCTACAGATTCAGGTTATACTGGTAGTGCTGGTGACGTGGACGTAGTGGTAGTTGGTGGTGGTCTAGAATACTTATTCTAATCTAAGCCTTGCATAGTTAGTATGCTAAAAACTCATCCTTCGGGGTGAGTTTTTTTTGTGTATGTATTATTTGTGACAAAAGTCTACCGCTGAGGCGGAAAATAAGAGTTTCAGACAGTTTGCATTTTTGCTCTATATTTTGTGGCGTATTTTTAGTAAAATCCTTCTTTACCAACTACTGATTGAGTACTATGACCAAGTTTATATTTGTGACCGGTGGGGTAGTGTCCTCACTAGGAAAAGGTATCACCGCAGCCTCTCTTGCAGCGGTCTTAGAAGCACGTGGCGTGACTGTCACGATGACCAAAATGGATCCGTATATCAACGTCGATCCAGGTACGATGAGTCCGTTCCAGCATGGTGAAGTATTCGTCACTGAAGATGGGGCAGAGACGGATTTAGATTTGGGCTATTATGAGCGTTTTCTGCGTCACTCAAAGATGAGTAAGAGTAACAATTTCACCAGTGGCCGTATTTATCAAAATGTTTTAAATAAAGAACGTCGCGGTGAATACCTTGGCGGTACGGTACAGGTTATTCCGCATATTACCGATGAAATCAAAAACAAAATCCTTGCCAGTGGCGAAGGCTATGACATCGCGATTATCGAGATTGGCGGTACGGTTGGTGACATCGAATCACTTCCATTTATGGAAGCCGTACGTCAGATGCAAGTAGAGCTGGGGCGCAATCGTGCCATGCTGATGCATCTTACTTTGGTACCGTATATTGCTAGTGCTGGTGAGACTAAAACCAAGCCGACACAGCACTCTGTAAAAGAGCTGCGCTCAATCGGTCTACAGCCAGATATCTTAATCTGCCGCTCTGATCATCATATCTCGCCTGACAATCGCCGTAAGATTGCGCTATTTACTAATGTCGAAGAGCGCGCGGTCATTATGTGTGAAGATGCGCAAAGTATCTATCAAATTCCGCGTACGCTACATGAGCAAGATCTTGATGATCTTATCTGTGAGCGTTTTGGTCTTGATGTGCCAGAAGCAGATCTTAGTGATTGGGACAAAGTCGTTGAAGCACAGCTCAACCCTGAGTCTAGCATTACTGTGGCTATGGTTGGTAAATACGTTGAATTGCCTGATGCGTATAAATCCATCAACGAAGCGTTATTGCACGCTGGCTTTACCCATCAGGTGTCTGTCGACATCGACTATATTGATGCTGAACGTCTAGAAACAGATGACAGCCTGTTTGCGCGCTTAAAGCAAGCCGATGCTATCTTGGTTCCAGGTGGTTTTGGTGAGCGTGGCACAGTCGGTAAGCTAAAAGCCGTCACCTATGCACGTGAGAACAACGTACCGTACTTGGGTATTTGCTTAGGTATGCAGCTGGCAGTCATTGAATATGCCCGTAACGTGCTAAAAATCGATGCCAATTCATCTGAATTTGACCGCAAAACTGCTGAGCCGATTATTGGTCTGATTACCGAATGGTTGGATGAGCGCGGCGAGCTACAGATTCGTAGCGATGATTCAGATCTTGGCGGCACCATGCGCCTTGGCGCACAGCAAGCAGAGTTGGTTGCGGGCAGCAAGCTGAGCCAAATTTATGGCGCAACACGTATCAGCGAGCGTCATCGTCATCGTTATGAGATGAACAACCGCTATATTGAGCCGCTTGAGCAAAATGGTATGAAAATCTCAGGCTACTCTGCCAAGCAGCATTTGGTTGAGTCAGTCGAGATTAGTGAGCATCCTTGGTTTATCGCGGTACAGTTCCACCCAGAGTTCACCAGCTCACCACGTGGCGGTCATCCGCTATTTAATAGCTTTGTCAATGCCTCGAAGAAATACAGCGCTAGCAAATAATGGTGTAGCTATAACTATAGGCTTGACAAAAGATCAATCTTCGGATTGGTCTTTTTTTATGACCTATATTAGAACTTATGTATGAGAGCTTATTTTGCTACATCGCTTTTATTTTGTGGTTAAATTTTATCTGTTGCAATCAAGCACTTTTCTTTAGTTTGCTATCGGTTACAATATGAGCTAGAGATAATAATAACGAAGGTAACGACTTTATGAATAATCTATTAACTGCGCGGTCGCATATTGAGCTTAAAAGCGGCAATAACCACATCATTAATATCGGTAACGATCAGCCGTTTGTACTATTTGGCGGCATGAATGTCTTGGAGTCTAAGGAGCTAGCGTTTGAGATTGCTGAGCAGTATATCGAGATTTGCGAGCGCCTAGGGATTGGTTATGTGTTTAAAGCCAGCTTCGATAAGGCCAATCGCTCAAGTCTGCACTCGTTTCGTGGCCCAGGTCTCGAGCAAGGCGTAGATTGGCTCGGACAAATCAAAGAGAAGTTCCAAGTGCCGATTATCACTGACGTGCACGAGCCGTATCAAGCGCAGCCTGTCGCTGAGGTGGCCGATATCATTCAGCTGCCGGCTTTTTTGTCGCGTCAGACCGATCTGGTCGAAGCGATGGCTAAGACCGACGCTATTATTAATATCAAAAAAGCCCAGTTCCTAGCGCCGCATGAGATGCGTCATATTATGAATAAATGCTTAGAAGCTGGCAATGACAAGCTGATCCTATGCGAGCGTGGCAGCGCCTTTGGTTATAACAACTTAGTCGTTGATATGCTCGGCTTTGATACCATGAAGCAAATGGATGTGCCGGTGTTTTTTGATGTGACCCATAGTTTGCAGCAGCCGGGCGCGCGTAGTGATAGTGCTGGTGGTCGCCGTGAGCAAATAACCACGCTGGCTCGCGCTGGCATGGCGACAGGGCTTGCAGGGCTGTTTTTAGAAGCGCATCCCAACCCTGAAGCAGCTAAATGTGATGGCCCCTGTGCGCTACGTACCAGTCAGCTTGAGCCGTTCTTGCGTCAGCTAAAGCAGATTGATGAGCTAGTCAAAGGATTTGCGGTGTTAGATACTCAGTAAGGTATCTGTCAATTTTTAACGGTTGTAGAAGGATAAAGCGATGGCTATTCAAACGGCAAAGGTTAGTATTGAAAATATTGATGACCAAGAGGGCATTGATGGGGTGATGACAGCGCTCAAAAATATCGATGGGGTTACTGCGGTTGAGCTTGATGCTGCTACGAACATCGCGATAATTCGCTATGATGATACCGATACGAGTATTCATGCCTTTACTGCTGCTATCAGCATGGTGGATTATGTCACCCAGCCTTTTCCTATTGATGCGCCGCAGAACCCGCGTAACATGGAATAATGGTTTATAAATACATAGAGCGGACTTTATTTATCGTGAGTGACAACTTAACAGACACTAATAAAGTGTTAACCAAACACCCTTGTTGTTAGCACCAATATATCTTACAGTATAGAGCAGCTACTCATTATTTATAATCACTAATAGTGAGCAGTTAACTAGGGCATGTTGAACATTCGACCATAGCACTGACAAAGACTATTTTTTAGGCGATTTGCAGATAAAAATGGTAAGTTTAGTCGTTCTAAGC
>NZ_JADQAL010000047.1:0-15698 GCF_022129275.1 Psychrobacter sp. Ps3 | reverse complement strand
TCGCCTAAAAAATAGTCTCTGTCAGTGCCATGGTCGAATGTTCAACACGCCCTATATGCTTTTAAAAACTATTCATATAAGGAGTTACGATGAAAAACTTAACGAATAAACTGGCTTTCATAACTGGCAGTGCTTTTTTATTGAGTGCAGCGATGAGCGTCGCCCACGCTGAACCCTCCGGTTATGATCAGCTTACCTTTGAGACGCAAGTTAAAGAAGACATTGCCAATGACGAAGTGCGCGCAAGCCTGTATAAAAAGGCACAAGCGAGCGATGCTAAGGCTTTGGCTACAACATTGAACACGTCAATCAATAGAGCACTTGCAATTGCTAAGCGCTACCCTAGCGTTACCGTCAGTACTGGCCAGCAGCACACTTATCCACGTTACGACAAAAACGACAAAATCATCGGCTGGACCGGTCAAGCTAATATCGATCTAAAAAGCACCGACTTCACCGCAACAAGCCAGCTTATTGCAGACTTGCAAGAAACCTTAGTGATGAATAATCTAAACTTTGGTGTCTCAGAAAGTAAAAAAGATGCGCTAGAGCAAAAACTGATGACGGAAGCGTCTCGCGCTTTTCAGCAACAGGCCAAAAACCTCACTCGTGCTTGGGATGCGCGCGGTTATCGCGTGGTCAGCGTCAACCTCAATGCTGGCAACACCGACTACCCACGTCCAATGTATAGCAGCATGCGCGCCGCTGATGCTGAGTCTTCGGTACCAAGTCAAAATTTTGAATCAGGTAATAGTACCGTCTCTGTTACCGCTAACGGTACTATCGAGCTGACTAAGTAGCTAGTAAAAAATGCTAAGCCATAGACTTTGTGGCACCCGCAGCGCGTTCGATCAGCTGATCTATGGGTGCATCTGGACTGAGCGTACCAAACGCCAGTCCGTGCGCGCCGCCCAAACGTGAGCGGCAGAACGCTGCTGCTATGTCTTTATTTTCTGTATTTAGCAGGATACAAGCTTGCAGCATCAACGCCAAGCGCTCGATGACGTAGCGGCTTCTAAACTCTAATGTCTCTACCTCTTCAAAATAACTTGCTAGTTGCCCAAGCTCTTTATCAAAATAACTGTCTTTACCAGCCGCACTTTGCAGCTCAGTAAACAACGCCTCACGAGTAGCCGGCTCTTTATTTAAGGCACGTAGCACATCTAAGCACTGGATATTGCCGCTACCTTCCCAAATTGAGTTGAGCGGTGCCTGACGATAAAGTCTCGGCATAATATTTTCTTCGACATAACCAATACCGCCGAGACACTCTTGTGCCTCGTTGACTAACACGGGCGTACGCTTACATATCCAATATTTGCCAATGGCAGTGGCGATGCGAGCCAGCGCAGCCTCATGTGAGTCGGTCTCAAGCAGACTAATGGCGCGCGCCACTCTCATAGTCAAGGCCAATGCCGCATCAGACTCCAATACCAAGTCAGCAAGCACATTGCGCATAAGCGGTTGATTGATTAGTAAATCACCAAAAGCCTCACGTCCAGAAGTATGGTGAATCGCCTGCACGACCGCTTGCCGCATTTGCGCGGCTGACCCTATCATACAATCGAGCCGCGTTAAGGCTACCATCTCAATGATAGTGGCAACACCTCTGCCCTCTACTCCTACTAATTCGCCAAAAGCACCGGCAAACTCTACCTCGGAGGAAGCATTCGACCAGTCGCCAAGCTTGTCTTTTAAACGCTGAATCCGTACGGCATTGAGCGTGCCATCAGGGCGAAACCTTGGTACTAAAAAGCAGCTAAGCCCGTTTTCAGACTGCGCGAGTACTAAATGAGCGTCAGACATAGGCGCAGAATAAAACCATTTATGCCCAATGATTTGGTAACTAGCATCGCTTTGCTTAACGGCTTTGGTGCTGTTGCGCCGTAAGTCAGAACCGCCTTGCTTTTCGGTCATCCCCATGCCAATTGTACAGCCGCTCTTTTGCTCCATAGGTAAGCTACGAGGATCATATTCTGTCGATAGCAGTTTTGGTATCCACTTTTCAGCGAGCCTTGTGTTATGACGCAAAGCCGGAATCGCGGCGTAAGTCATCGACATCGGACAGCCAAAACCGGCTTCTGCTTGTGAGCCTAAATACATAATGGCCGCTCGCGCCACATGCGCACTTTGGCGACTCTCGTTACGCCAAGCAAAATTACTCATGCCATAATATACGCCCGCTGTCATTAGCTCATGATAGGCAGGATGAAACTCGACGTCGTCTATACGGTGACCATAGCGATCAAAGGGGCAAAATTTAGGAGGGTTTTCATTGGCAGCAAAGCCTTTGTCTACCATATCACCACCAGTACGGGCGCCAAACTCGCTCAGATGATCGCTTGCCCATGATGCGCCTTCGCGAATGACAGCTTCTTTTAGCGCATCATCGGTCTCCCAAGCGTTATAATTCGCTAAAGCAGTAGGTTGATTATTGACTTCATGGGTGCTGAATTGATGGGTCGTTGACGTCTGCTCGGTATTTTTCATAGCAATCCTTCATAATATTTGGCTAACTATCCTTGTTACTTATCACTTATCTTACTGAATGCTTATAATGTCCTGTATTTGATTATAATAAGCAACTTAATAATAAATGACTCAACCCAGAGTATTACATATGAAATCACATCTTGTCAAAGAATGTAATTACCAATGGCCAGCCGCTCGCCCTCTCATTTTGCGTTTACTGACAGTGGCTGACAAGGAGACGCTGAGCATAGCGGAGATCATTCGTGCTGGCAGGCTGTTTGCGATCAAGGAAAACAATATACGAGTGACTATGGCTCGTTTGACGCAAGCGGAATTGGTAGAGGCGGTGGATGCTGCTGTTTATCGCTTAGGCCCAAAAGCTAAGAAGTTAGGCGCTGACGTTGCCGCTTGGGAGCACGCGGATAAGCGCGTTACAGCATGGGATAGCTCATGGATAGCGGTCACTACCGGCGGGCTGCCGCGTAGCGATCGCAAAATACTGCGCGCCCGTATGAGAGCGCTTTCCTTATTAGGCTTTCGTGAGCTAGATGCTGGGCTTTATATTCGTCCTAATAACTTGAGCGGCGGTGTTGAAGGGATAAGGTCACGGCTATTCGATTTGCAACTAGAGCCTGAAGCTGCAGTGTTTCAAGCCAGCCACTTTGATAAAGATAGACAAAAGAAGTCACTTGGCCTGTGGGCGCAGATGCAACTCGAAGCACACTATAAGAAAGTATCAAATCAGCTGAGCGACTGGCAGAAGACTCAGCATAGTCTCGATAATGAAACGGCGCTGCGTGACGCTTATCTTCTTGGCGATTTTGCTATTCGCAATGTCGTTTTTGATCCTTTATTGCCCGCACCTTTAGTCGAAGAATCCGCCCGGCAGCGCTTTTTTGATACTGTGCGTCAGTTTAATGCAGAAGGCCGCAAGCTTTGGTATGCTTTTTTTACTAAAGTAAATTAGCGCATTACTAGTCAATATGATAGTACAGCCTACTTAGTTAACATAAGCTCATAAGTATTACTCTTGCTCAGCCTGCCAAGCACTCATTCCGCCAAGATAAATATCGAGATACTTGAAACCTTTGCTTGCTAGCCACCCTGCCGCGACTGTCGCTCGCTGACCACTAGCACACATCAAGGTATAATGCTCCTGTGGGTCAAGATCACGCCAACGCTCGTTCAGATGACCGACATAGATATGCTCAGACTCATCTATCGCAGCTTCGTTTCTCTCATTAACATCTCTGACATCAAGTAATGTCCAAGCCTTGCTAGCTTTAGTATTAGCATGACCTTCAAGACGCGATTTGACTTCCTCGGTCGTTATCATCGGCGTCTGCTCCATACTCTTGCCTTGTTTGGCCGCGGAAATGACACCGACATAACCGCCTACAATATTATCCAAAGCAATTCTCACAAGATGCGTCATCGCCGTCGCTAGCTGTTCCTCATCCGAGGCAATCAGCGCTATGCTCTCGCCCTCAGCGATGAACCAACCTGCAAAAGCAGAAATCATCCCAACAGGTAGACTCATAGAACCCGGTAGATGGCCAGCCGCATAAGCAAGTGGCTCGCGAATATCTATCAGGTGATCGGCTTCAGAGCTGCTGATTTCGTCAAGCGACAAATTGACGGGGCGCATAATGCGCGGCGCGGCATCGCCTCCATCCATGTTAAGGCGTTCCATGAGCTTAAAATAAGGCGGTTGGTAATGATTCTCGTTAATCTTCGCTTGGATAAACTCATCTCGGCTCTCGATTTGTAGCCTTGGGTTATTTAATCTCTCATGGCCGACACTTGAGAACTCACGATCTGCCATGCCTGAGCCACAAACCGAACCGGCACCGTGAGCTGGATAGATCATCGCCTGATCGCCTAAGGCTAGGATTTTTTGTAGCGAATCATAAAGCAGACCGGCGACCTCTTCGCGCTTGTCAGGATAAAAATCTGTGCGCCCCACATCACCGACAAATAGCGCATCACCAGTAAATACGCCCACAGCCTTGGTAGGATAAGCGCTATCAAACATCACATAGGCCAGGTGATCAAAGGTATGACCAGGAGTCTCTAGCACTTGTATCTCAAGCTGACCAATCGCAAAACAGTCGCCTTCCCGCGCCGTTTGTGCATAAACGACTTCACGCTCTGGATTAGGCCCGTGATAGACGCTTGCACCAGTAAGCTTTGCTAATATAGGCGCGCCTGAGACTAAGTCTTCGTTACGATGCGTTTCAAATATATGGGTAATCTTAAGCCCAGCGGCTCGTGCTTTTTCGATATAAATAGCGCAGTCGCGACGTGGATCAATCACTGCCGCTTGCCCGTTCGAGCCAAATAGATAGGATAGGTGCGAGAGCCCCGGGGTTTTTATTTTTTCAAACAGCATCGATATCTCCTTAAGCAATATAAATGATAACTACCTTTGAAGATAACACAGGAATTCAATCCTCATCAATATACAATAACATATATTAACATGCTATATATTATGTGACATTGAGGCTAAGTCTTAGTACTAAGCGGTAGTAGTACTAAGCGGTATCTTAGCTGCCTTGATTAAACCATTTTAGTCTTAGGCTTAAACTGCTTTAGTTTTAGGCTCGGTACTTTTGGCAGGACTAATAGTCACGCCGGTGAAGCCAAAAATGAGCGTCAATAATAACGACAGATAACAGAAAAAAGCATACGGCAGGTAATCAAGGACAGGCACCCCTAGCGCTTGACTAATAAACACGCCGCAGACGCTCCAAGGCACTAGCGGATTGATAACGGTACCGGCATCCTCAATGGTGCGAGAGAGGTTTTTGGGATGCAAGTTTAAGCGCTCAAAGGTCGAGCGAAAAGACGTCCCCGAGATTAAAATACTCAAATATTGCTCACCAATCAGTACGTTGATACTCAGCGCCGACATGGCAGCGGTAAATATCGCTCGTCCTGATGAGGTCAAAGACGCTTTGATTCCTGATAATAGCGCCGGCAGCACCCCTAGCGCTGTCAGCAGCCCGCCTAAACTCAGCGCCAATATTACAATCGTTTGGGTAAAGAACATACTTTGTACGCCGCCGCGTGAGAGCATGCCAGCAACCTCACCAAGCGCTAGCGACTCTGCAGGCGCGTAACCGCCAAACAGATAACCGCCAAGCTCCCCAAAGCTTGGTGCGCTATGCCAATAAGTAATCAGTAGCGCCACGCTGATCGTGCTAATAATCGTATAGATAGCATTAACACGAAAGACCGCTAGTCCAACTAAAGCGACAAAAGGCAATACTGCGTAGCTGTGCACTAAGCCGCTCTCAATCAGCTGCGCTTGTAGTAGCGTCACTTGGCTCAGATTAGAGCCTGCCGTGTCTTCCGATAAGAACCAAAACAACAGAACCGTCAATAACCACGC
This sequence comes from Psychrobacter sp. Ps3, assembly GCF_022129275.1. Taxonomy (NCBI): domain Bacteria; kingdom Pseudomonadati; phylum Pseudomonadota; class Gammaproteobacteria; order Moraxellales; family Moraxellaceae; genus Psychrobacter; species Psychrobacter sp. Ps3. The sequence goes on along the minus strand of NZ_JADQAL010000047.1, from coordinate 9,829 downwards.
CGGTACGGTGGTGTACATCATATTACGAATGTGCTCGAACAGATCGATACCAACGACTGAGGAGGCAATCGTACAGGTATCAGACAAAGGTGACATCTTATCGCCAAAAAACGCCCCAGATACCACTGCCCCAGCAGCAATAGCGACATTGGCATCAAAAGCATGGCTCATACCAATAAACGCCACTCCTAAAGTCGCCGCAGTCGTTAAGCTACTGCCTAAAGTCACGCCAATAATTGAGGTTAAAACAAAAGCAGAGAGGTAATAAAACTCTGGCGATATCAGCTCAAAGCCATAATACATTAAGGTCGGTATCGCCCCCGACATCATCAAAGCCGCTATCATTAGACCGATAAAAAAGAACAAATAGATTGCACCGATACCACGCATGACACCTGAGGCCATTTGCGCTTGCATATCATCGAAGCTCAATCCTTTAAATAAGCCGATCGCTAATAAGACGCAAATAGCGAGTAGCAAAGATAGATGCGGCACCCAGCCAAACCCTATCATAGTCACGCCCATGATAGCGATGACGATAGCCGCTATCACAAAAGCCAGTTGGGTTGAGATGTGCGTCAATATTTTTGGTGACATTACCTATCCTTGACTAGCTAAACGTATCCGCTAGAAGCTTGCTATGAGGGTTGTGTTAAACAGACAAGTTTAATGAGTTATGACAGCTGGCCAATATCGCTAAAGCCCTTGATGGTATCAGCCAAGCGGCTATTGCCAAGTAATCCAATTAACCGCTCAAGACAAGTTTTTAGTTAATGGTGTCATGACGAAAGGGTTTGCCCAATAAGCAAACCCCTTTTATTTATCATACAACACTCATCGAAAAAACTTGAAACGCTAAGCTCGGCCTAAGCCGCTGCCGTATTAGGTATAGGAAAGACTTGGTCATAGACCCAGTTAAATACAAAAGCATATATAAGATAAAAGGTTGCCATCGCAATATCCATCTTAAACGCTTCCCACAGGCTAATGTTTAGATATATCGCTATAAATGGCAGAAATAGTAACAGCAAACCGCCTTCGAATAAAATGGCATGTAGCACTCTTATTGGCACGGTTTTTTGTACCCTACCGCGCAGTTTTAGCATGGCCTTGTCGAATAAGATGTTATAAAAATAGTTCCATACCGTCGCGACAAGAGAGCCTACTAGCGCTATAGCGCCCATCGTATGCAGCTCAAAGCCAAAGACCAAGCTTGCCAATGGCGCAAAGATGAGCAACCCGATAATCTCAAAGCTTAAAGTATGCCGAATACGGTCTTTTTTGGTACGCATAACGATCACTACCCCAAACAGTATTTAGCAAAACATCAGTCAATCATTATAAACGACGTCATCAGCGCTACCACATACGCTTTATCAGCTTATCCTTTTGGATAAATTGATGGTATAGCGCCGCGCCAATGTGAGCGGCAGTAAAGGCAAGAATCAGCGGCCAAATGATCTCTGTATGCCAATCATTAAAGGTGCGCGCCAAACCGCGATCTGGGGTAACGAACACCGGAATTTCGAACAAGCCAAACATGTCAACGGCTCGGCCGCCATAAACAGACATCAACAGTCCGACTACCGGCATCGCTATCAGTAGCGCATAAAGTGCAAAGTGGGTGAACTTAGCAATGATATGTTGCCATTTTGGCATTGGCGCGGCAGGTGGTGCTTTTGTGAATATTCGGCTAATCACTCGAGCCAGCATCCAAAACAATAAACTTAACCCAAACGCTTTATGCAAACCGATATAAAACGAGTCATCAGTATTGTCATAAAGAAATATCAGCGCCCATGTCACTAATAATAACAGTGCGCTTATCCAATGAAAAACACGGCTAATCATAGGCCATTTGTTTAGCGGCGCTACCCTAGGTTGAACTTGATTCATATGTCACCTTTAAATAAAAAAGCATTACTTTTTAGCCAAACATAACTGCTCTATTTAGCTTTTTTGTGCTTACAGTCTGTTGCCAATAACGAAATACTTGTGAGCTAAATACTTATGAGTTAAATACTAGGGGCTATCCTAGCGGCTCGATAATAAAACCTTATAAATAGTAGCGCTTATGATAGCAAATCTGCGTGCAAATGACTGCTATTGGCTCGTTTCGCTACCATTTAATAGCGTTCAGCAGTAAACAGTCCGTCAAAGGTTTTATACTACAGGCATATAAAGTAGATGATCTTAATAAGTATAAACCGGCAGTCTTGAAAACGAGTCGTATCGTTCGCAGTTATATAGTCAGCCGCTAATAAAGTAAAAAATATAAGGATAACTGATGAATACGACTAATAAGCCTCTTCGAATCGATATTGTCTCAGACGTGGTCTGCCCTTGGTGCGTGGTCGGCTATAAACAACTAGCAGAAGCCCTAAAGCAGACTGATACCGACTATGAAATTCATTGGCATCCGTTTGAGCTGAACCCTAACATGCCAAGTGAGGGACAAAATATGCGTGAGCATATCATAGAAAAATACGGCTCAACTCCGCAAGAGTCAGACGCTAGCCGCGCTAGAATCACAGAAGCGGGCGCTGAGGTCGGCTTTGACTTTAACTTCACTGACGAGCTGCGTATGCATAATACTTTTAATCTGCATCAGTTACTGCATTGGGCACAAACGCAAGGAAAAATGTATGAGCTAAAGCAAGCACTGTTTACCGCGCACTTCACCGATGGGCGCAATCTGTCTGATAATGAGGTGCTCGCTGATATAGCGGCAGAGACTGGTCTTAATCGCGCAGAAGCGTTAGCGGTACTAGCAGATCAGCGCTTTGCACCTGATGTGCGCGAGATAGAGCAGCATTGGCAGCGCCAAGGGGTGCAAGGCGTACCCGCTATTGTCTTCAACGAGCGACATCTGGTCAGTGGCGCGCAAGGGGTTGAGAATTTTACTAGCATCCTTAAGCAATTAGCGGATATGCCAGACTAGTGGCCTTAGATACCCTTAAGAGATAAACCTTAAAAACCTGCTTTTTCTCACTATTATGCTGAGAATAAAGCAGGTTTTTTTGAATAAAAAAGCCGTTAAGCTTGGTTTAACTCAAGCTTTAGCTTCTTGGCGGCATCGATAATTTGTTTTCTTGTGGCTTTGATAGCACCATTAGCCAAAGCAGCCTCGCGCATCTGCACGGTGATATCATAATGCGGATAGCTAGCATTGCGATGAAAGAGGCGCGGATCAATCTCGATGAGCGTAGCAAACTCATGCAGCTCTTGTAGACTATCAGCTAGCATATGGCACCACTGATAACCTCTAAACTCAATCTTCACAAAATCTACATAAACCGCCAATCTCATAGCTCCTTACTTAATACAACCTCGCGATATAACCTCAGTAGCGAAGCTATATTTACTTCAATGCGGCACTGACTTTGGCTAGCATTGGCGGTATATCATGCTTATCTGTCATGACTTCGAGCATAATAAGCTTGTCAGTAGTCGCCATTGCCGTGTTCAGTGCTTCTTTAAGCTCGCCTGCGGTAGTCGCTTTCAGTGATAAGCTATTATCTGCATTACCGCCGAATGTTTTCGGTATCAGCTGCCATTCACAGGTAGGAATATCATTATAACGAGCATTTTCGCCATGAATCGCGCGCTCGACGGTATAACCGCTATTATTAATGAGTACGATAATAGGGTTAGTGCGCTGCTGCAGCATTATTGCTATCTCTTGAATCGTGAGCAGTGCTGAACCATCACCGATGAGCAGTACACTACGCTTGTTTTTTGAAGCGACACTAGCGCCTAAGCTGGCCGGTAGCGTATAACCAATCGAGCCCCATAAAGGCTGACCATAAAAAGTCACCCCTTCTGGCAAGCGCACTTCGCTAATACCAAAATAAGACGTTCCTTGATCAGCAAATACCACATTACCCGATTGTAAATGCTGAGCTACGATATGCCACAAGTCATCTTGACGAATCGCCTTATCATCGCCGCCTTGTTGCTCAAAGGCATGCACCTCTGCACTGAGAGGTTTTGGCGCAATCTCAATTCCAGAAGTCATGACATCATGCAAGGCTTGCAGTGAGTCTTTGAGCGCGATGGGTGCAAAGTTTTGGCCGCCGATACTAGCTCGCTCATAATGCAAATCGACTACTACCTCATCATCGATGTCTTGGCTGAACCCAGCAGTGGTCGTGTCAGTAAACTGCACGCCAATCTTGATCAGGCACTCACAGTTCTCTACCGCGTCTTTCACCACCGGCCGTGAAGCGTCGCCTGCATAAGTCCCCGCCCAGCGCTCGTCTTGCTCATCAAGCAAGGTCTTGCCCCAGGATAGCGTGGTATAAGGCACCTCAGTATCTGCAATTAAAGCTTTAAGCTCATTTTGCAGACCCAAGCGATGTACCATTAAATCAGCGATAATCGTAGTGGTCTTATTAGGTAAGAAGTCAATTAGGGACGCTTTAAAAGCTTCTAGCGCCGCTTGACTAGTCATGTCCTCTTGACTGTCATCGAGTTTAGTCGTCGGCGGATAAATAGGCAAAGCGGCGACATCAGGCGATAGCATCAAGTAGCCCGGGCGGTGCTTCTTGAGTACCATACGTATCACCCGATCAATCTCAGAAGCGGCATTCTCAGGCGTAATCTGAGCGCGAGCGACAGTGACCGGTTCAACCATTTTTATAAATTGGTTAAAAGTGCCATCTCCCAACGAATGATGCAGTCGGCGCTTGTCATGTTGCTGCTGCATAGTCGGTGTGCCTACGATTTGCAATACTGGCGCATACTCTGCAAAGGAGCCGGCGGTCGCATTGATAGCCGATAACTCCCCTACTCCAAAAGTTGTGACCAGTGCGGCAAACCCACGCTCTCGCGCATAACCATCAGCGGCGTAGCCGGCATTAAGCTCATTGGTATTACCTACCCAGCAAAGCTGATCAGAGTCGATAATATTATCAAGATAAGCTAGATTATAGTCGCCTGGCACCCCAAAGACTTCGGTGGCACCGGCTTCAGCAATACGCTCAAATAGATAGTCAGCGATAGTATAAGGTTCAGCCACGGTATTAGTTGTCATTGTTATAGTCCTTTACAGGTATTGATAGCAGTTTTAATTAAGTAAACTTATTTTTGACGGTTTCATTTTTATTATCACAACAAGCTATCATACTAGTGTCGCTACTGGCGCTTGGTTTTACAAAATTAGAACCTATGTCGTTTTATACCAAACTCACTATACACAGTCTCCCTTTTGCCACTTACCCGCCATATCACCCCTTGCACACTGGAGTTGTTCGCCATACTGGACAAAATTCCAAGTGGCATTTGATTTATCATCCTCTTCAAGCTTAAAACTCACCCGATATCTATGGCCGCTGAGACTATCATCCATCAAGCCTGTTTTTTGCATGATGACAACTGCCGTAGTGGGCTGCTCAGTGTTAGGGTAATAAAACACTTGCGCTAAATCATAGTCTTCATGCACGCTTCTCACCGGTAGATTAATCAAGGACAGCTTAGCTAAAGTACAAACGATGATCCCTTCAGCGACAGGACAGGGTGCTACCGCCTCTGAGACACCTCTACCATTAATACGGATACGCTTAAAGTTATCAGGATTGGCAACCAATTCTCGAGTGGCATAATCGGACGTATAGCCACTGCTCGCTTGAATAGTAGTACTAAAGATAAGGGTACTAATCGTTAATACTACAACTCCCAGATATGTCCATAAATAACCGACGGGATAGGTATTTGATATTGTGCTTGCAGCAAATAGTAAACGCATGACACTCTCCTTGAAACTATGACCCTTCTGATGACTGATAACTAACGATTAGGCACTCATAAATTTAAGAATGACTCTATGATAAATATAGCAGAGTTGTAACGACCGTTGAAGGATAGACGTCTGATGTCTATAGGCTGATATCTGTACATGGTAATAGCTAAACGTACCTTAGGGCTAGATATCTCAAATAGCCACTACTACGTACGTATAGTATGATTTAACCATATCGCTTGGCACTGGGCTCTCTGTTATACTAAATATGATGACTCATAAGCGAATATTTGCCACTCTGTCATTTTTTAGTTGACAGGACAAAAAAACCGCGTATAATACGCCTTCATCATCTGATGATAGTTAATCAAACGATGAATCAGCGGGATTAGCTCAGTGGTAGAGCACAACCTTGCCAAGGTTGGGGTCGAGAGTTCGAATCTCTTATCCCGCTCCAAACATTTAAAAAGCCTCACTTAATAGTGAGGCTTTTTTTTGTCCATTTTTCGGGGTTTGTAGCGTTTTTCAGTATTAGTTATTCAGTCTAACTGTTAAGTTTATCTAACATATTAAAAGCTCGAAAATCAGCAGCGTGACCAAAACGTGACCATTTCGTGCCCACGCTATAAATACAGATTCTATAGTTGACCCCAACTTGCAATTTTCATCTTTAGATAAATTGAGCTCATAGCGTGACCAAAACGTGAAAAATTGAATAATATAAATAAGATTCTGTAACTTATTTCTCTACGTATCTATTCTAAGTTTTAAAGACCCTCAACATTCTTCATTATCATCTTTAGTATTTGGCTTATAAACAAATAAGTCACCCACCTGCACGTCTAAAAATTCACATAACTGATCAATCGTATTGAAATCAATTCTTGATGACTCTTCGTTATATAGCTTATGAAGCGTTGATTTGCTCATGCCAGTTGCTCTTACTACGTCTGCTACACGTAATTTTTTTTCGGCCAAAATAACAGGGAGTCTGGATACAATCAAAATAATTACCTCTTTTCGGGTAAAAATGCTTTACATTGAAGTAAAAAGGTAATATATTACACAAATCGGTTAATAAATACCTCTAAGCGGGTAATTTATTGCTGATTACTTCAAGATACATTTTTACAGGTTGATGAAATAACTTTTATTCTATCACTTAATGCAATGACTTAATAACTGAAAAGAGGTAAATACTATGAGCAACACTTACTTAACAACGGATGAGCTAGCTGACCGTATCAAATACGACCCCCGTACCATTCGTAACCAGCTCAAGGACACGGTGCTGATTGAGAATATTCACTACATCCGCCCTTTCGGTGGTCGTAAGATTCTCTACGTTTGGGAGCGTATCGAAGAGGATATGTGCAAGCCCGTTATGAGCGCTATCAATGGTATGGCCCTTCAGTAATATACCTAAACAAGGAGAGTTATCATGGCGACTATGAGAGGACGATTCGGCAAACTAGTAGTAGATTTCCGCTACTTAGGAGTAAGGTGTCGAGAAAAAACCACTCTAGAAAACACTCCAGCTAATCGAAAGAAGCTGGCTAAAATCATCGAGAAAATGGAAGCTGAAATTACCCTAGGTATTTTTGACTATGCCGCTTACTTCCCAAAGAGTGAACGTGCCAAAGAAATGACAGCATTGGCTAATAGAGCAGAGGCTTGTATCAGTCGCAATCCTACCTTTAAGCAGTTCGCTGATATTTGGTATGAGGAGAAAAAGATTGAGTGGCGACCGAGTTATCAAGATAAAGTTCAGACTATCCTTAATAAGTATCTGTTACCTGAGTTTAGTGGCAAAGCGGTCCATGCCATAAAAAAAACAGACTTGCTGGCTTTTCGTAGCTCACTCGCCAAAGTCCGCTACGGTAAAGATGCCCAGTCAAGTCTGTCAGTAGCACGGATCAACGAGATCATGGTACCACTACGTATGATACTACAAGAGGCGGCTGATCGCTATGAGTTTCAGATGCCTTATAAGAACATCAAGACGCTCAAGCAATCTCGTCCTGATGTCAATCCGTTTACGCTAACAGAGGTGTGGCTGTTTTTAAAGCATGTTCGCGCTGACTATAAGCCCTATTATACGACTCGGTTTTTTACGGGAATGCGTACCAGTGAGATTGATGGACTAAAGTGGGACTGCGTTGATTTTGATCGGCGTGAGATTCGTATTCGCGGTGCATTAGTCAATGGTGAGATGGGTCCGACAAAGACGCTTGGCTCACAGCGAGAGATTGCGATGTCGCAGTTAGTATATAACGCACTGCAAGATCAAAAGGCGGTCACCTATGGCAAGTCGGAGTTTGTATTTTGCAACTCACAAGGCAATCCTTTGGAGTATCGCAATGTGAACCGGCGGATATGGAAACCCACGCTCGCCCTACTCGGTCTCAAACATCGGCGCGCGTATCAGACTCGGCATACGGCAGCAACGCTTTGGCTAGCCGCTGGTGAAAATCCTGAATGGATAGCACGGCAGATGGGTCACAGTAGTACGGAGATGCTGTTTCGGGTGTATAGCCGCTATGTTCCTGATGTGACTCGTCAAGACGGCTCAGCAATAGATAATTTACTGCTAGCAAGTAAGGAGAAGCTCATAGGAGCATCGAATGGCTCTGAGACTAAAGGCTTAACCACAAATGCTCAAACGGACAAGGAGACGTCACAATGAAAATCATCAATTACGAAGAGCTGTTTGCTGAATTCAAACGGGATGGTGCTATCAGTGAGGATGCCAATGAAATTGCTAATACGCTCATTCGTGAGCTTTGTATTCAATCTGGTAAGGGGTTAGCGCGTTTCTTAGGAGTGAAATCTTGTTTTGATAATCATATGGCACTGCGAGTATGGGTACAGCAGCGCTTGGATGACAATCCTGATTATCTTGTTGATGAAATGTATCAGCAGCTGCAGAGCGAGCTTTATAGGCGTCTACCGCAAACGGCCTATGGCTCTTAAGGAGAATATCATGAGTGTAAAACTTCAACCTAATATGACGCAGAATGCCTATGATATTAAAATATGCGAGGATTACTGGGCCTTTGCAAATCAAGGTGGCTACATTAAACACGTCAATACACTTTGTGAGAAGTATAATATTAGCTCGCAATTACTGTTTGAGACTATAGCTCAGTGTTTTGCATATTTAGATGATGTTCGCTGTGAGTACTGTTGCACTGTTTGTCCTTTAGAAGTGCCAGCAGATATTCCTTATATGCGCTCAAAAGAGCGTTGGTGCTGTGAGGTATGTGAGCATGCTGTATGGCGGGAGCATAATCACAGATAAATTATTCAAAATATTAAAGCCAGACGACTGAGGTTGTCTGGCTTTTTTGTGTGTAGCGTCTATTAATAACCGCTTAAACCTTCTGAGCCATCTGTGACTTGAACGCTTAGCTCCTATAAAGCACTTTTACCACATGCCAACCGAATTTGGTTTTGACTAAATGCGGAGTAAACAGCTCGCCGTTGAAGCAGACTTTATCAAAGGGCCCTACCATTTGGCCTTTTTTAAACTCACCTAAGCTGCCGCCCTTTTTACCTGACGGGCAGGTTGAGTGCTTCTTGGCCAGTACATCAAACTGAGCGCCTTTTTTCAGCTTAGCGATAATATCCTGCGCCAGCTCTTTGTCTTTTACTAAAATGTGTAATGCGCTAGCGGTACGAACCATAACGTTATCCTTTATAAAGCATCAATTATCACGGCATTATATCACTACTTATGAGTCTAAAAAAAACCCAGACAGCTTAGTTGTATGGGTTTTCTAACAATGCGTAACAACAGCTATATTTTGACTACTCAGAGTACGGACTATACTTAGTCTTCCCCATGGTATGTCGCGTCATCCATCCAGACAATAGGATCTTCACACAGATGAACTAAGTGATACCAGATATCACTACTACGGGCAATTCGGTGATGACCGCGTTCAAGGTAATCAACCTCCCAGTTATCCGGTAAATTGACCAGTGTACGTCTAGCAACGGCCACATCTAAGCATTCGTCTTCAATCTCAACCATGACCCCTGCCGTCAAATCCGTACAGTTAAACTTGGGAGATTTTAATTACGCAG